>DTYK01000149.1 GCA_012961925.1 Candidatus Latescibacterota bacterium | reverse complement strand
TTCGCTCAAGCCTTTTACGAAAAGGCTTGGAAGAAAAAGGAAGCGAAAAGGAAGGGCTGTCCGAAGCCTTCGCCCCAACCGTCATCGGCTCAGGCTGAAGGGCACCTTGTTGATTCGTTATTCGTTGATTTGTCCTATACTGCGATAGATGGTGAACCACGGCTCTGTGTCTCTTAGCTGAAGTAGTCTCTAATCATAATGGAAAGGGGGAAGAGATGAGGGTCATCGTTGAGAAGGACTATGATGGCATGAGCAAAAAGGCGGCTCAGATTGTGGCAGAGGTCGTCAGAGAGAAACCGGACTGTGTTCTCGGTCTGGCAACGGGTAGCACCCCCCTGGGGCTTTACAGGGAGCTGATCCGCATGCACAAAGAAGAGGGGCTGGATTTTTCTAGGGTGAAGACCTTCAATCTGGACGAGTATTATGGGCTTCCACCAAATCATCCCCAGAGCTATAACTATTTTATGCATCAGCATCTCTTCGACCACATCAATATCGCCCCTCAGAACATAAACATCCCCAATGGCCTCGCCAGGGATGCCGAGGCCTTCTGTGCAGAATACGAACGGATGATCAAGGATGCTGGTGGGATTGACATTCAGGTGTTAGGGATAGGTGGTGATGGACACATTGCCTTCAACGAGCCTGGATCGTCGCTTGGATCAAGAACCAGACTGAAGACCCTTACGGAGGAGACGATCAGGGACAATGCGCGGTTCTTCTCCAGCATGGAAGAAGTCCCTAAATTTGCCATCACCATGGGAGTGGGCACGATACTGGAGGCCAGGAGATGTCTGCTTCTGGCAAACGGTTCGAAGAAGGCAAAGGTCCTTGCACAGGCCATTGAAGGTCCTATCACAGCGCAGGTCACTGCCTCTGCCCTCCAGTTGCATCCGAACGTGATAGTAATAGCCGATGAGGAAGCTACCTCTGAACTGAAGAGGAAGGATTACTATGCTCACGTCGAAAGGATGACCGAGAAACTCAAAGATATCCTTGCTTCTGCAGAAGGGTTGATTTATGGTGGCGGGATTAAAGAATAAGAGGTTTTGAGGCTGACAGCCCAAACCAGTGTATCGGAGAATTACATGAGCAGGAAAAGGGTCGAAGCATTCACCTCTGTTGTAGAACGCATTTTTTTGGAAAGATCTGGACGCCGGCCGATCTATAGCCCTACGGAGAAGATCCCTTCCATTGTGGTGGAAAATTTCCCAACATTGGGCAGGCTGACCGCTCTTCGCTTCATTGAATGGGTGCAACAAAATCCAGATGGCGTCATCGCATTGCCAACCGGTAAGACCCCAGAGCATTTCATCAGGTGGGTTACCTATTTTTTGCGCAATTGGGATGTTGGTAGCGTGCAAAAAGAATTGGAAGTGGGTGGGGTTGACCCCTCCATTAAACCGGAAATGCGTGGTCTACATTTTGTTCAGATTGACGAATTCTATCCCATCAATCCCCAACAGCATAACAGTTTCTACTATTACGTGAACAAATTCTACATCAAGGGGTTTGGATTAGATAAAGGCAAAGCCTTGCTTATCGATGCCTCACAAATTGGGGTACCGCATGGCATGCGTTTGGAGGAGATCTTCCCGGAGGATGTTGTCGACCTTTCTCTCCGTTTTCGCCAGGGTGCTAACCACCTCGAGCGGTTACAAAAGTTGGTTATCGAATCGGTGGATCAATTCTGTAATGAATACGAAGACAAGATTCGCGCCATGGGAGGCATTGGTTTCTTCCTTGGCGGCATCGGGCCCGATGGACATATTGGTTTCAACGTACAGGGATCGGACTTCTATTCCACCACCCGCCTGACCCCCATCAATTATGAGACGCAGGCAGCGGCTGCTATCGACCTGGGCGGGATCGAGGTGGCACGCAACCGCTTGGTGATCACCATAGGCCTGTCCACCATTACCTATAACAAAGAAGCAGTCGCGATCATCATCGCTGCCGGGGAGGCGAAGGCAAAAATTGTCGCCCAGGCCATCGAACAGGAAAAACATATCCGCTATCCCGCCACAGTGCTGCAAGATCTGCCCAATGCCCGCTTCTACCTTACCAAGGGAGCTGCCTGTCGCCTGGTGGAACGCCGCTATGAAGATATTGTGGGGGCAGAATCCCTCACCCCAGAACGGATTGAACAGGTTGTTATCGATTTGGCCCTCGAAAAAGGCAAACGTATCCGTGATCTCACCCAGATGGACTTTCAGGACAATCGTTTCGCTGCTGAGGTTCTAAAGAAGACCGGAAAGAGCCATAAGGATATCGCCTCAGACGTGGAGAAAAGCCTGCTGGCCAAGACTGAAGCAGGGCTCAAAAACCGTGAGAATGAGGTCTTCATGCACATTGGCCCCCACCATGATGACATTATGCTGGGATATCTTGCTTTCATCATCCATCTGGTGCGGACACCCTTAAACAAACACTATTTCAACTATGCTATAAGCGGCTTTAATGCCGTAACCAACAGATACATGTTGCAACTACTGCGGAAACTGCAGAATTTCATTGATACGCCGGGGTTCAAAAAGCTTTTGGAAGAGAGCTACTTCGACCCTTTGAATGAAGCCGGTCGTGACCGTGATGTGTATCACTACCTGAACGGTGTTGCAGCAAATAGTTTTAAGATGCGAGACGAAGCGGAGGCCCGCCGCTTGCTGCGCAACCTCATCTTCCTATTTGAAGAAGACAGCCTAACCTATCTCAAGGAACGTATCAAAGAGTTGATCAATTACTTCCAAACTCAATATCCCGGTAAAAAGGACATCCCCTACATTCAACAACTGAAGGGAATGGTTCGGGAGTGGGAGGCCGATGTGCTGTGGGGATACTTTGGGTTCAATTCCTCTTCAGTGAACCATTTGCGCTTGGGATTTTACAAAGGTGACATTTTCACCGAGGAACCCAAGGTTGAGCGAGACGTACTGCCGGTGCTTAATCTCATAGAACAAATCCATCCCACCGTCGTCTCGGTAGCACTGGATCCAGAAGGTAGCGGGCCCGACACACACTACAAGGTACTACAGGTCGTCGCGGAGGCCTTGAAAATTTATGAACAAAACTCGGGGCGTTCGGACATAGAGGTCTGGGGATATCGGAATGTATGGTATCGTTTTCATCCCTCTGAAGCCGATATCTTTGTCCCGGTATCATTGAATTCTCTGGCCATTTTGGAAAGTGCGTTCATGAACGCTTTCGGCTCGCAGCGAGATGCTTCTTTCCCAAGCTATGAATATGATGGTCCTTTCTGTCAACTGG
>DTYK01000148.1 GCA_012961925.1 Candidatus Latescibacterota bacterium | reverse complement strand
GTACGGATGGGAGGCCCATGGGGTCGAACTCTCCCGGGAGGCCTGTAAATATATGAAGGAGAGATACGGCCTTCGGACGAACTACCGTATCAGCCGCCTGATAGAAAAACTTGTGGACACCGATGTGGCCCGCAGGATCTCCGTGTTCCATCTATACTGCTTTACCCGGGCTTCCTTGCGGAGGATCTCAGAGACAAGCGGGTTCGGCCGGATAAGGATCCTGAACGGCCGGCCCAGCCGGAGTGATCCCTACCGGGCCTTCTCTCCCGGTCTGGAGAAGATGGTCGGGCTTGGGAAATCCCTTATCCATCTGCTGACCCAGCTTATGTTCTACACCACCGGAGGGGCTAAGGTGATGGGTTCATCCCTGGAGGCTTATGCAATCCCGGAAAGCCTACGACTTCGCTCCGATAGCCCTCGGGGCTTCCATAATCAGCCGCCTCCCCGAAGTTCGAGCAAAGTCAGGGTCCTCCACCTTATTACCCGACTGGACAGGGGTGGGTCCGCAGAAAACACCGTTCTGACCGTCTCGGGTCTGGACAAGGACAGGTTTGAGACCATCCTGGCCACAGGCAAGACTACTCGACTCACACCAAGGGCCTCACAACTGGGCCTGGAGAAGGGGAGGGATTGGATAGGGATACCACAACTTGTGAGGGATATTCACCCCTTGAAGGACGTCCAGGCCTTCATAAGGCTCCTGTCCATTATCCATAAGGGCCGATTCGACATCGTCCATACCCATTCCTCTAAAGCAGGCATCCTGGGACGCCTGGCAGCACATATCGCAGGGGTTCCCATCATCGTCCATACCCCCCACGGCCACGTCTTTTACGGATACTACGGCCCGGCTATAACCCGCCTGTTCCTCGTCCTGGAAAAGATCTGGGCCCGATTTACCGATCGGATAATAACCCTTACCGAGAACGGCAGAAGGGAACATGTGGCCTTCGGGGTGGCCGGGCCGGATAAATTCGTGGCCATCCCCAGCGGCGTCGAGCTGGAACCGTTTCTGTCGGTCAGGATCGATGTCCGAAAGGTCAAGAAGACCTTAGGGATAGATCTACGTGAGAGGGTGGTAGGCTCCATAGGCCGACTCGTCCCCGTAAAAGGGTATCGGTATCTCATCCAGGCGAGCAAATGGGTCCTGAGAAAGAGGCCGGATGTCACCTTTCTCCTTGTCGGCGATGGCCCTCTCAGAGATGAACTGATGCGTCTCGCCCAGAGATTGGATGTCGCAGATAAGTTCGTCTTTGCAGGACACAGGGAGGACGAACCGGAATTGATAGCGGCTATGGACCTGTTTGTGCTCCCCTCTCTGAACGAAGGGATGGGAAGGGTTCTGGTAGAGGCCATGGCAGAGGGCAAACCTGTGGTCGCCACAGAGGTCGGGGGGGTGGCCGATGTCGTCGTGGATCGTCAGACCGGGCTCCTGGTGCCACCGAAAGATCCTGAGGCCATGGCCGAGGCGATCCTTAAGCTTTTGCAGGACGAAAAGCTGGCCCGAAGAATGGGAGTAGAAGGCAGAAAGCGGGTCTATCCTCGCTACAGTGCAAAAGTTATGGTGGAGAAAATCGGGCGGCTTTACATGGAGTTGCTGATGGGAAAAGAGCGCGGAACTGTGGCAGATCTATCTGAGTCCGGGGGGTTCTCTTGATCCACAGCTCGAACCACAAGGTGCTTTCGACTTCGAAGAGATACAACGGGCAAGCGCTGCTTTCAGGCGGAGAGGCCTGCATCCTCTACGGGGCAGCCGGGTTCAGCCGGGACACAGATTTTGTTATCTATATGTGAGGATCTGTGAACATGCGAAGATCGAAACTGCTGGGGATAGTATTTTGCCTTTCGGTGCTGAGCCGGGCCTCAGCAGCTCAAGCTGAGGAATACCTCCAGATACCTGGGGTTCTTCATGTCCACACAACCGTCAGCAGCGGCAGATATTCCCTGGTGGAAGTTGCCAGGTTAGCCAGAAGATACGGTGTCCAGGCCCTCATCCTCACCGACAACTATCGGCTTCGCTTCGAGTACGGTCTGTTCCCCTTCCGTAAGCTCATACGCAAGACCGTCGAAAGGCCATCCGTCATGACCTTCGGGGTCACCAGATATCTTAAGATGATACAGGAGGCACAGGAGGACTATCCTGACATCATCCTTCTCCCCGGCGTGGAAGTTCTTCCTCATTATTTCTGGACTGGTTCGCCCCTTAAGGGGGATCTAACGATGCATAACAGCCAGAAGAACCTGCTGATCGTCGGGTTGAAGAATGCCTCTGACTACATTGAGATGGCCCAGATAGTCCAGGAAGCCCGCTATTACGGCCCGGGCAGCCTTCTTAAAGCCCTTCCGGTAGTCCTATTGCTCCCCGGAATATGGCTTTTTAGACTGAAGACATGCAGGATGGTGAGGGTTGGAAATTTCACCCTGCGACAGGAGAAGCGCCACAGGCTTTCAGGAGGACTTCTCATCGTCCTGGCCCTCCTCTCCGTGATCAACAACTTTCCCTACACCCTCTCCCTCTACGATGCATACCACGAAAGAGGCTCGCTTCCGTACCAGATGCTGATCGATTTCGTCAACTCCCGGGATGGAATGGCCTTCTGGTCATTCCCCGAGGCAAGGGACCTGGGGCGTTTCCATTTAGGCCGCCTGGGATCCGTCACCACGAAGACAGATCCCCATCCCGGGGATCTTATAAAGACCGAAGGTTACGCAGGATTTGGAGCCCTGTATGAGGACGTGGTCATGGCAACGGAGCCCGGCGGTGTGTGGGACAGGATCCTGGAGGCCTATTGTAAGAGCAAGCGAGCGACCCCTGTCTGGGGCATTGGGGAGGCAGGGTACCACTATGAAGGACAGGCGGGCAAGAAGCTGGGCAACATCCTAACCGTGTTCCTGGTCCGCTCCAAAAACAGATACGAAGTCCTCAAGGCCTTGAGGAGAGGAAAGATGTATGCCGTCCAGGCTGCGGAAGCGGACAGGCTGGTTTTGGACGACTTCACCGTATCAGCCCCGGACACCAGAGAGAAGGCCTTCATGGGCGACGAGCTGCTCACGGAGGAAAATCCCAGGGTCCTGGTGAGGGTTGCGAGCCTGAACGACCGGACGATCCAGATATCCCTGAGACTGATTCGATCCGGCGAATTAATAAAGATCGCCACCGGGTACACACCCTTTAAATTCCTCTATGATGACGTACATCTCCCGGATGAGGAGAGGATCTATTACCGGATAGATGTCCGTGGTCCCTACTCCAGGATCATTTCTAACCCGATATTTGTCAGATTTGAACGGTCAAAATGAAGAGCTTGCAAAACTGAAGAATATTTTGTATATTTTTATTGAGCCATATGTTTGTACATGACGGCGGGGAAAATTTCTTTAAGCAGACGTTTCATACCCGGCACTACGAAGCCTGAAAAACCTATTGTCGGTGGAGGCTTAGCGAGGGGAAGAGATGAAGGTACCTTCCGAAGAGAAGTTGATAATATGCCTTTCTCGTAAGGTTCTCGATGGAGAATGGACCAGGGAGGCCCGGACCCTCCTCGGGAGAGACCTCAACTGGAGGTATGTCAAGCGAAGAGCCGACGAAGGGGGTGTATCAGGACTCCTGTGGCGAAATCTGAAACTCCTCAGGGCGGACTCCCCGATACCTTCCAATATCTTAAAGGCCTTTAAAGTCTCTTACTGCCGTAATCTAATGGGCTATGCCGCAAGCGTGGAGGTACTAAGGGACGTACTGGCGGGCCTTACGCTTGCTGATATACCCGTTCTTCTGCTCCGGGGAATCTCTCTGATTAAAACGGTCTATGGCGATGAGGGCCTCAGGGACTTCTCCGATGTGGACCTGCTACTCAGAGGGGTTGACCTCCCCAGGACAGGAGAGATACTCAGGTCGCTCGGGTTCTCATCGCCCCGGGAATATCCATTGCTGTTTTGCAAGGATGACTTGTGGCTGGATCTGCACCTGGATCTGGCCGATACCACCAGGATAAGATCCCGCCGATTAGGTGCCAGATTCGACCATGAGGCGATATGGAAGGAGGCCACCTCTATTGATGTCGCCAGTAGCCGTGTATTCATCCTCTCCCCCTGGGATCAGATCATCTTTCTCTCATTTCATGCCCTTAAG
>DTYK01000147.1 GCA_012961925.1 Candidatus Latescibacterota bacterium | reverse complement strand
CTCTCTGCGTACTCCGTGTCTCTGCGGTGAATCTATAGGAGGTTATTTTAGTGGAACCAATTACCATTGATCGAAGAGAAAGCAAGTTAAGGGTCGCCCCGGAATGGGCTGATGTCTGCTTTACGTGCGGCACCTGTGCCAGTGGGTGTCCTGTTACAGGCGTAGACGGACTGGACCCCAGAAAGGCGGTGCGGATGGCGGCCCTTGGACTGGATCAGGAACTGGTCGACTCCCGGTTTCCATGGATCTGTACCCTGTGCGGCCGCTGTGAATATGCCTGCCCCCAGGGGGTCGAGATTCTGAAGATGATGCGAAGGGCGAGGGGGCTTCGCGAGAGGGACAAGGTCCCCGGTCCGCTCCACAAAGGGGTGGTTATGGATCTGGAGAGGGGGAACAACCTGGGTATCCCGAGGGATGATTTTCTTTTTCTCCTGGCTGATCTGGGCAGGGAGATGGACGAAGATGAGGGCTTTCCCGGGTTTTATGTCCCTGTGGACAAGAAGGGGGCCAATGTCCTGGTGACCATCAACTCCAAGGAGCCCTTTGGTGAGCCCGATGACATGAAATTCTGGTGGCGGATCTTTTACTGTGCCAGAGAGGACTGGACCGTGCCCTCGGAGAACTGGGAAGGGGTCAACTGGGGATTGTTCTCAGGGGATGATGAGTCCATGAAGATCTTTGTGGGCCGGATTGTGGAGCATATGGAGAGGCTGGAGTGTCAGACGCTCCTGTTGCCTGAATGAGGGCATGCCTATTTTGCGACCAGGCTTGGTCTGCAGATGTGGTTTCCGGAAGTCTTTGATAGATATCGGGTCGTTGCAGTCCCCGAACTCTTAATGGAGTATATTGAAACCGGGAGGATCAAGGTGGACAAGGGCATTCATGAGGAGCTTACAACGGTCCACGATCCCTGCAATTATGGACGTAAAAGCCAAAAGGCCTTTGGTCAAGCCTATTTTGAAGAAGTGCGATGGGTCACACAGCAGTGTTGTGAACATTTTGTCGAAACCCATCCCACCAGGATGAACAACTTCTGCTGCGGGGCTGGCGGCGGGGCCTGGGCCATGCCCTATGATCAGGAGAGGATCTACTATGGTCGGGTGAAGGCCAAGCAGGTCAAGGATACGGGGGCCAAGATGGTTATTGCCCCGTGTCACAACTGCCGGGATCAGATCATGAAGAGCCTGAACAAGGAGTATGATCTGGGTATTGAGGTCAAGTACCTGTGGGAACTGGTGGCCGATTCCCCGATCGTTGAACCCTGGTCTGAAGAAGAGATCCAGAAGGCGAGGGAACTCCGGGATGACCAGTTTGAAAGGGACGGGCAGGATTTATCCGTGATGATATCATTATGAAAGATCAAAATGAGACAATGAATTCAAATCTCGATAAATTGCATTTGAATTTGGCTATCGTAGGGGGAGGCAGAGCCGGTAAACTCTTTTTGGAGCTTTTCAAGCATGAATCGTTTTACAATCTCAATATCAAGCTCGTCGGGGTTTGTGATATCGATCCGAATGCCGAAGGCTTTCGACTCGCCAAAGAGATGGGTATCTATACAACGAATGATTTTCGGGACCTTTTCAAGATCGAGGACCTCGATGCTGTGATCGAATTAACAGGCAACCGAGAAGTTCTCCTCGAGTT
>DTYK01000146.1 GCA_012961925.1 Candidatus Latescibacterota bacterium | reverse complement strand
GACACAGGCCAATGTTGGCATTGCCATCGGAACCGGCACTGATATTGCCATCGAGTCCTCGGACATAACTCTGGTGAGCGGCGAACTCTCGGCGGTGGTTAGCGCAATAAAGCTCTCCAGGGCTACGTTCAGGAAGATAAAACAGAATCTCTTCTGGGCCTTCTTCTATAATACCGTTGCTATCCCCATAGCTGTCCTGGGGCTCCTCCATCCTGTTATAGCCGAGGTTGCCATGGCCACAAGTTCCATCAACGTTGTTACAAACGCCAACAGGCTTAGGAAGGTGAATATTAAACCTTCTTATGCCAGCTAATGGTATATACGGTGTATAAAAAAGGAGGTGAGTAGATATGTTTGGCAAGGAAGAGGATCCCGTTTGCGGGATGGCAGTCAAGAAGAAAGAGGCAGCGGCCACCTCGGAGCATATGGGTAAGACCTATTACTTTTGCTCCCAGACCTGCAAGGAGAAGTTCGACGAGAATCCTATGAACTATATGAAGATGGGGAAAAAGGAAGGTGGATCCTGTCATTGATGCGACTTCTCCCGATTCCTCGCCGAATTAGGCTGCGGCAAGGGTTAGTCCCTTGCTGCAGCCTTTCTGGAGGTAGATCTCTAAGAGATGTTTCCCATCCTGTTTAAGATAGGTCCCATAGTCATTCATACTTACGGAGTCCTTCATGCCTTAGGGTTTCTGGTGGCCGTGTGGGTTGCTGTACGAGAGGCCCGAAAGGTCGGAGTGGCTCCAGGAAAGATGCTGGATCTTTCGACCTGGGCCATTATATCCTCGCTCGTCGGAGCCAGGATATTCTTTATACTCTTTGACGGACATCTGGGGTTTTATCTGGAACATCCCTCCCAGATCTTTAAAGTCTGGCAGGGAGGTTTGACCTATTACGGCGGATTTACCTTTGGCCTTGGAACCAGTCTCTGGTACATCAGAAAGCACAAGATGAAACTGGGTGCAACTTTAGATGCCGGCTTCCTGGGTGTTCCTTTGGGAGCTGCTGTGAGCCGACTGGGGTGTTTCGCTTCGGGGGACAGCTACGGCAAACCGACCGATCTCCCATGGGGGGTGATCTATTCGGATCCACATTCTTTAGCTCCAACGGGAGTGGCCCTTCATCCAACTCAATTGTATTCAGTGGTTGGCAATCTACTGATATTCCTGGTGCTAATCCGGCTGAGAAATCGGAAGAGGTTCGACGGCCAACTGACCCTGGCGTTCGTCTTCCTTTACGGCGTGGTGCGGTCCATCCTGGAGATCTTCAGGGCCGATCCCGGCGGCAGGTATTTCGGAGGCCTGATATCCACACCTCAGCTTATGAGCATCCCTCTGGTTCTGGTCGCCGCTTACTTTTACAGAAAATTGGGGACGGGTTCATATTTTCGCCTTATGAAGCGCGGCTGGTAGACCTTATCATCCGGAAAAGGGCCCTACTTAACCATGCCGGAGCAAGAAGGAGTTGAGAAGATGCGGAAACGAATAGTATTTCCTCTGGTGTTTCTGGCGATTCTGTCCCCCAGAAGCACTCTTGGCCAGACAGGTGATGAGATCCTGAAAATTGTCGAGGATACCATCAATGCGCCCGGGGATCGGGTGGCTTATCAAAGGATAACCCTCATCGACAGGAAGGGTAATAAGAAGGTCCGGGAGGTCAGGACATACCAGAAGGGAAGTGAAAAGCTGCTCATCCGCTTTCTCTCCCCTGCTGATGTGAAGGGGGTAAGCTTCTTAGTCCTCTCTAAGAACCGGATGTACCTCTATATGCCGGCCTTTCGGAAGGTGCGCAGGATCGCCTCCCACATCAAGAATGAGAACTTTATGGGTACGGATTTTTCCTACGAGGACTTAGCGGAGGCGAAGTTCACCGAGGATTACACCGCCAGGTTGGTGAGAGAAGAGTCCGATCGATACATCCTCGAGATCGTCCCCAGGCCTGATGCGGATGTCGGCTATTCGAGGGAGATTCTGGTCGTGGAGAAGAAGAGCTACATCCCGATTCGCAGCGAGCTTTACGGTAAGGACGGGAAGCTAATGAAAGTGATGAGGATGGAGGGAGTGAAGAAGGTCGAAGGATACTGGATGCCGACGAAGATCATAATGGAAACGGTTAAAACCGGACATCAAACGGTCGTGGAACTGCTCGATATCCGACATGATACTGGGCTCTCGGATGCGGTCTTTACGAAGAGGAATTTGAAAAGGATGGAGTGAGATATCTATAATCTGAATCCGTGATGATTTTGCTTGCTTCCTTGATATCTTGTTTGGGGATATTTTGCATTATACTTTGGAAAAGGATGCAATATGTTTTTAG
>DTYK01000145.1 GCA_012961925.1 Candidatus Latescibacterota bacterium | reverse complement strand
ATCGGTTTGACACTGGCAGGCCTGACAGGGGTGGGAACGGGAATGGAACTTGGTAAACTAAAGGGGATAGAGGTAAAAGAGGCCCCACCGTTTACAGAGGTGCTGTTGAACATCGTACCGACCAATCCTGTCAAGGCCCTCGCCCAGGGGGAGATCCTTCAGATAATCTTCTTTTCCATCTTATTCGGCATGGCCATAAGTGCCGCTGGCAGATCAGCCGAACCCGTGAGGAAGGTACTTGAGGCCCTTGCTGAGACCATGTACAAATTGGTAAATTACGTCCTCTATTACGCCCCCATCGGAGTATTTGCCCTTATATCCTGGACCGTTGGCACCTATGGGCTGAGGGTGCTCAAACCATTTGCATATCTTATCCTTCTCGTGTATGCCGGATGTGGGGTGCAGATATTCCTGGTTTACGGTGGATTGTTGAGGATGATGAAGATAAGGCCTTTAAGGTACCTCAACAGGATAAAGGCAGCACCGCTATTCGGCTTTTCCACTTGTAGCAGCTCGGCTACTCTTCCTGTCACCATGAGGGTGGTACAAAACGCCGGGGTCTCATCTACCACCACCAGCTTTGTCCTCCCGATGGGGGCAACCATAAATATGGACGGTACAGCCATCTACCAGGCAGTGACCGTTGTATTTCTGGCAAACGCCTTTGGAATACAGTTGACCGCGGGCCAGATGGTGACCGTAGGCGTTACTGCCCTCCTGGCCTCAATAGGGACCGCCGGTGTGCCCGGGGCAGGGTTAATAATGCTGGCGATGGTGCTCGGATCGGTCGGGATCCCTTTAGAGGGGATTGCATTCATCGCCGGCATCGACAGGATATTGGATATGGCCAGGACCGCCGTAAATGTCGTGGACGACTCAGTGGCCGCAGCTCTTGTGGCTGTAACAGAAGGCGAGACCCTGCCTCCGGCCCTAAGGGTCTAAACATTACCTCATCAGGAAGATCGAGAGGCCGGCTGTGAACAATCCAAGCCAACCCATTAGCCTGACCCGTTCCCTCCACAATAAAAAGGAAAGAACCACTGTAAAACAGATGTTGAGGATGCTCCGAATCGGAAAGACAACCATCCCAGGGGCAACGCGCAGGGCCTGGATCATAAAGATAACGGCCAGGAAACCCCCGACAGACATGGCGAACCCTATCTTCATACCCCTCGGATCTGGGAGGGATCGCCGGAGAAGGGATAGAATCAAGGCAGATATGGCGGCCGTCGAAAAATAGAGGAAGATATACTCTGCGAGATAGGGATCGAGGGAATACTGGACCAGTGCTTTGTTACAAACCATCACCAGCCCGGTGGTGAAAAACGACAGGGCAAGCATCAGGACCCAAAAGATATCTTCGGAGATGCTGGAGGTCATCGTTGCCCCTTCAGGATCCTTCGCCCCGCGGTCCAGTCCAAAGAGAAGAAAGGTCACCCCTACACCCATCATGCCGAGGATCTGTCGTGACGAAGGTTGCTCATCCCATAGGAGCACAGAGACCGATGTGGGAATGACGATGGCAAGGGCTATAACTGTCCAGGAGATGGACAACCTGCCCCTTCGCGATACTTCGAAGAAGGCAACGACCGCAATGAAAAAACTGAGCCCTGCCAAGATGGCCAGGGCTATCACCTTCGGCGGGAAGATCCGTGGCGAAATTACAACCGTGTACACCAGGCTTAGGATCGCACCTCCGGTGAACATAGAAGTATATACCGCAAGAGAACTGGAGCCCCAACGATGAGTGAGTTTATATAAAACGGAATAGAAGGAGAGGAATAGAGCTGAAAGGATTATATAAAACATAACGCCCCGCTAAGTAGACCACGACGAAATAGGGTTAAAGGGGCAGATGATTCGTACATCGAGCAACTTCTGACTATCTCTCCACATTTCGCTCAACCAGTCCCATCTTTTCGGCATCTATTTTACGAAGTTGCACCTTAAGCAGCACTTCATCTCCTCGGTATTCTTCCTCCAGCATCTCACCCCTGTTACGGATCCTGGAGAGCAACCGTGCCTCCCTCTGTGGGATCTCAAGTTCAAGCGTTATGTACTCCCGCCGGACATAACCCGCTATGGCACTGCGCAATTCATTAATGCCCCACCCGTTCAGGGCAGAAGTCGGTATGCCACCACGATATTTCTGCCTTATCCTCCTCAGAAAACCTCCGTTAACCTTATCCACCTTGTTCAGAACCTTCAGGATCGGTTTGTCTGCAGCCTCGAGTTCCACTAAGGTTCTCTCGACGATAAGGATCTGTTCCTCAAAGTTAGGATGCGATACGTCCACAACATGTAATAACAGATCGGCTTCCCTCACCTCATCCAGGGTGCCGTGAAAGGAGGCGATCAGGTGATGGGGAAGTTTCCTGATAAATCCGACCGTATCAGTTACAAGAACCCTATGATTCGGTGGGAGCTCCATTACCCTGGTGAGGGAATCGAGGGTTGCAAATAGCCTGTCTTCCACGAAGGCATGCGAAGCCCTTGAGAGATTATTCAGCAGTGTGGATTTCCCCGAATTGGTGTAACCGACCAGCACCGTCCTGAACATCCCTTTCCGGGACTTACGCTGAACCTTTCTCTCCTTTTCGATCTCGGAGAGCGTTCTCGCCAGGACTGATATCCTCCTTCGGACCCTCCTCCGGTCCACCTCGAGCTGGGTCTCCCCTGGGCCTCTTGTCCCGATACCACCGACCTGCCTGGAGAGATGGGGCCATTGTCTTGGCAACCGTGGCAAGAGGTACTGAAGCTGAGCCAGCTCCACCTGGGTCTTTGCCTCCTTGGTACGGGCCCTCCTGGCGAAGATGTCGAGGATCAACCCGCTTCGATCAACGATCTTTGTCTTTATTGTCTTTTCTAAATTCCGATGCTGGGCGGTTGACAGATCGGCATCAAATATGACGAGATCAATGTCCAGTTCTTGGCAAAGGATAGCCAGAGCT
>DTYK01000144.1 GCA_012961925.1 Candidatus Latescibacterota bacterium | reverse complement strand
CACGTCTGCCCTGAGGAAGGAGACAAAAGCGCCCATGAAGAACAGCACCACAAAGAGGGAGAGGACCACAATATCCCTTAGTACTCCGGCCAATCTCTCGGAGAGGCTCAGGCCCGTATACCTGAAATAGGGCATATCGGAGATATCATACTCATCTCCGGCCCAGACGTTTTTCCCTTTCTGCTTTAACTCTTCGGTCTTTTTATGGGTATACTCCCTGAAAGCCCGCTGGTAACGCCTTAGGGCATCAAGGAGCCTCCATTCGTTCTCAACCCCTGTTCCGGCCAGGTCTGTGGCAGCATAGGTGTAAGACGCCGTCGGTGATATGCGGGATATGTTCTGTGCCACAGCAATCTGGTTCCGGAGCTTCCTCTCGTAGTCCTTCATCGCCTTCTCCCCCACCAGGTTCATATCTTCCTTGAGCTTCTGATACCTCTTCTCGATCCACTTCTGGGCCGTCTTCCAACCTTCGGGTTTTCTTAGCTCTGCCTGATGCTCCCGCTGGTATTGGTTCCACTCATTGAAGAAGACCCCGATCAAGTTTGAGACCTTTTGTCTGATCTCATTCTCCAGCTTGCTTACCGGGGGGATCGGCTTGACCTGATCGGCAATATAGGGGCTGACGTTAGGTACTACAAGCACAAAGATCACCCAGATAAAGAGAAGGATGGAGATGGACGTCGATGATCTGGCGCATCTGCTGGAGACGAACAGACCTATTGAGAACATCGCCGCTATATAGATGAGAGAGGCCAGGAAGGCCAGGGCAAATGCCGCCCAGTCCGCCGGGCGGAAATCGACAGACTTGGAGAACACGATGATCACACATGCAATGAGGACTGATGTGATAAGCGGAACCACAAGGCTGATATATCCTCCCAACCATTTAGCGAGGATCACCTTATCCCTGGGTACGTTATAGGAGAGCAGCAGTTTAAGTGTCCCCTGTTCTTTCTCTCCTGAGATGGCATCGTAGCTGAAGACTAAGGCCAGGAGGCTCATCACAATGGCAACCACAAAGAGCAGATCCACGACAGGGAAGAGGGGTACCACCGGATTTATATCCATTTCACCATGAAAGACCGGGGTAAATAAGGCAGATACTTGTGCTGTTCGGTTCGGGTTCCTATCAAGTCCACAGAAGAAGATGGAGAGCCTCTGGAGGGGCCTGTCCACCTTCACCCCATTCTGTTCAAGCTGCATGTAATTCCTCCGGTTCTCCGCCTCCCTCTTATATGCCAGTTGGTTGGCGTTGAAGTCCCTCTTCTTAGCAGTAAAATCGCCCTTGAGCACGATGACGCTGGTCAGAACCAGCACAACGCAGAGGACGGCCGAGGTGATGAACCTGAGCCCAAGTACATGCTCCAAAAATTCCTTCCTGACGAGTGTCCAGAGCATAACCGACTCCTTTCTCAGGGATTAAGTGACGTCGTATCTTAAGAATTTGGCGTACGACCCCATGAAGAACAGGACGTTGAACACCACAAGGAGCAGGATGTCGAACTGGGCTGATTTGAGCTTGGCCGTGAAGGTTGCCTCCCTGTAGTTAAACTTAGGCAGTTCCTCATACTTCAAAGGGGCATTCATGATCTTATCCTTTGCGGCCTGATCGCTCACCCCCTCCGCCATCTTCCTCCTCTCCTCCCTGGTCTTCCTGAGCTTCTCCTGGAACTCTTCGCTGAATCTCCTCGCATATTCCCTCAACCTGTTGTAGCCCGGCACCCCTGTTCCTGCAAGGTTAGCTGTGGCATAGACAAATGCGGCCGATGGAGAGATCCTGGAGATGGTCATGGCCAGAGTTGCCTGGCCCTCCAGCTTCTTTGCCCTGAAATCCTTCACCTGCTGCCACCTTTTCTGGATCCTCTCGCTTGTCTCCTCCCAGAGCTTCTGTCTTTCCTCATCTGACTGGAGTTTCCGTGACTCCTCTCTGGCCCTGTCCCATTCTTCCCTCTGAATAGCCTGAAGCTCACCGGCCATCTTGCCTGTGGATGGGGTCGCTATCATCTCACGGGCGATGATCGGGACGATATTCGGAATGGTGAGGACCAGGATGACCCATGAGAAGAGCGCCACCATAAGCGATGTACCTGACTTCCTGGTGAAGGTCGAGATGAGTACGCCCAGGGCAAAGAAGACGGATATGTAGAGTAAGGCGACGATAAGGATCCAGCACAGGCTCATCCATCCATCGCCCTCGAGAGAGAGGGGCGAAGTAATACGGGAGATTACCATCCCGATGACAACTGCCAACAGAAACGGGACGATCAGGGAAATATATCCGCCGATCCACTTGCCGGCAAGTATCACATCCCTCGGCACGGGATTGGAGAGCATCAGCTTGAGCGTCCCCTCCTCCTTCTCGCCGGATATGGAATCGAAGACGAACAGGATGGCCAGGAGACTGATCACGATGTTGACGATGTAGACCAGATCAGGGGGAGGGTAGAGGGAGAAGAGGGTGTTGGCATATTTGCTGCCGCCTACACCGCCACGTTCCCACCCACTGGCGGTAATTGACCTCGACATCACCTTCTCTAACCCTGTGGAGAAGATGCTCAACGGATTGGGCTTCTTCTCCGAGGTGAGGCCTATAGCCTGCAATTCACCTAAGTTCTGCATCTGATCTACCTGTTCCTTATGCCCGATCTGGGCCTCGGAATAGTCGATCAACTGTTTCTTATAATTGGCCGACATCATCTGGATGCTGCCGACCACTAAGATGAAGAAGAGCAGAAAGGTGATGATGAACCTGAAGCTAAGAACATTGACCAGGATCTCTTTCCGGATTATAAAAGATAACATTCTGAGCCCTCCTTGTCTGCTTCACCATCAGTTTCCGCTGGTGTTGTTCTCGTAGCGCTCTATATATTCCATGTAGATCTCCTCCAAGTTAGCGCCTACTATCTCCTCACGGGGGATCTCCCTCACCATGCTCCCCTGGGTCATTATCCCCACCCTGTCTGCGATCTCCTTTGCCCGAAAGATGTCATGGGTGGTCATGAAGATGGCCTTCCCCTCCTCCTTCAACTGGTGAAGCAGTCCAAGGAACTCCCGCCCGCTTTTAGGATCAAGTCCGGAGGTAGGTTCGTCCAGGAGGATCACGTCTGCGTCCTTTATTATGGCGATGGCGATCCCACATTTCTGTCTCATCCCTTTTGAGAAGGTCTTGAGCCTTCTCCTGAAGCACTCCTCTGGCAGACCCACCCTTCTGAGGACCTCATAATATTCATCCCGTGTCACATCCTTTCTGCCGCCCAGCTTGGCAAAGAAGTCTATGTTCTGTAGGGCGGTGAAGTTGCCATACAGCATGACGTTCTCGGAGACATAGGCCATGTGCCTCTTGGCCTTCAATGGATCCCTGTTCACGTCTATGTCATGGACAAGAACCTGCCCCTCAGTGGGCTCAGTGAAATTGAACATGAGGTTGATGGTGGTCGTCTTTCCGGCCCCGTTTGCACCCAACATAGTGAAGATCTCTCCGCCCTTCACATGCAGGTTGAGCCCCTTGACTGCAAGTACCCCGTTCTCATATCTTTTTGAAAGATCAACGGTCTTCAGCATCGGGTACCTCCTTTGGTGTTAATCCTTTCTTAACGTGTTCCTATCGCCTTTCTCAGATCCTCCATTGCCATCACATAGCTCTGTCTTGTCGCAAAGTAGTTGTTACGGGCCTGGTTGAAATCCTGTCTCCGGCGGAGGATGTCCTCGTAAGTTATGTAGCGGGCCCACTCGAATTCTATCAGGCTTTCAATGATCTCAAGCCTCTCCTTTGTTATCTGAACCCTCTCCTTTTGGATGGCAAGCCTCTCCTCCGCACTGAGGACCTTATAGAAGGCATCCCTCACCTCGAGCTCGACCTGATTTCGCTTCTTTTCCAGTTCATATTCAAGGCTCTTAAGCTTTGCGCTCTCCCGCCTGTACAGACCCCAGTTCTCAAGTCCCTTGAAGATCGGGATGTTCAGGGCCAACCCGACCCTCCAGTCCCCATCCCTGACCAGGGGATCGGAATGCTTCTCATAAAGTGGATGATCGAT
>DTYK01000143.1 GCA_012961925.1 Candidatus Latescibacterota bacterium | reverse complement strand
TAAGGACGACTCAGGCAAGGATGTGTCCAGCGGCATCTATCTCTACTGGATGAAGGCCGCTGACAAAAACCTCAGGGTGCGAAAGATGCTGCTCTTGAGATGACCACGAAGGTATTTTTTTCTGCAGGCCGCCTTTGCCTTCCGGGTAAGGGCGGCCTCTCTTCTTCAAGAACTCAGGTGGTAAGGGGTTCACCGCTATCTATGCTGTATAGTCATCCCCGAGACAGCAGAAACAGCTTATGAATTGGCAGTGGCCCGGTGTTCAACCTATACCATCCATTCTCTTCAGCCAGTTCTACCTCAGTACCCTCCGGTACAATGACCGCATTGCAAAGCTTGCCAGGGCGCTGACGGTTCAGCCAAATCGTGCCTCCTTCGAGCTAAGACGCATCGGAGATCTTGTCAATAACATCTATCAACCCGGAAGGGGTACATCCGAACCTATATCCAGGTTCAATTTCACCACCTTCGTTTTTTCCAGACCAAGTTTGAGAGTCGTCTCTTTATGTGCTCTGCAAGGGTAAGAGTGGAGCTATGATGCTCGGGCCAAAGAGACCCAAAACCCAGCACACACCATCAAAGCCCGGTGTTTTGTCTGCTCCATTGCCTGTAAATAGAGTTCCACAATCGTGGTCTGTAAAATAGTCCGGATTCAGTCCCCATTCGTGTTGCATGGTTACCTCCCCTAGACCTACACCCTCGACAGAACACTCACCCCATCGCCACCGTACTGGATTCCGAAGATGTCAGCGATGGTAGCAGGGACATCGATCACTTCGGCCTTCTCAATCTGTTGTCCTCTCAACTCCACGGGAAGCACACCACCGCTGAGGATTATAAAGGTGCGGCGGCAACAGTCCGAGCGAACCGTTGTGGCTTTCCCCTTCTCGTAGTTCCAGACGAAACAGTCATGAGCCGGGGCATGATTGGAGCAGAAATCTCGACCAAACTCTCGGGATTCGGGGGCATCGCAATTTAGATGATACCCGTGATCGGAAAACAGAATCAGAACCATCTCCTCCCAGAACCCCTCCGATTTCAGGAATTCAACCAGCTCCCCTACGTTCCTGTCCACGTAATCTGTGAGGTGATGATGCTTATCATCGTAAGGACTTTTAGGATGGGCTACAAACGCAGGAGCTGCCGTACCGTCGTGATCCACCCAATGCATATAGACGATCTTCCAGTCCTGATTTTCCCTCATCCACGGAATGGCATAGCGGTAAAGCAAGCCATGATCATCGAACTGCTCCCTCCGTTCCTCAAATTTGGTCGCCTTGCATTGCTTTCTCCTCTCCCAATACTGCTGCGAGGGCGGGTCTCCTTCGAAGTATTCTATCCCGAACCTCTCTGAAAGCCACCTGTACAAAGTGTAGTTGAAGTCGAAATGCTGAGGCCCGATATTATGTTGCGGATCGAAGACATCCCAATCCCAGTTGCTGAAAGAAGCCGCCTTTATGCCCGGGAATCTGGCCTTAATAGCACCGATAACGTGCTCCCCTCCCGTATCGGAATAGGTGCCATAGGCGATGTAGCGGGATACATAAGCCGTCTCACAGACCCCCCGGTTCCAGACATGCCTCACCCAGAGCCCATCTCGGATACAAGCTGAAATGTTCGGGATAAGTCCCAACAGATGGTAATCCTCAACATTTGGTGGGGGAAAACCTGTTGCTTGTATCTTAACGCCCTCGACCCAGTGCCCGGCCAGCTGGTCTATCATCAAGGACAAAACGCGCGGTGGTTCTCTCTCCATACTAACCTCTACCAGCAGAAATATATGATTGAGGGATATTCGAGACCTTCTTATTAGCGGGTTGCCAGGGCCCTTCTCTAATCCCTCCCACAAGCAGGGAACTCCTTCCCAAAGAGAAGTGTTACCTGGGAAACCCTGACGGAAATTTCATGAAAATGACCTAACTTCGCCGGTTTGTCAACCATTTCTTTGCCTTTTTGAGACTCACCGCTTCATGAATGTTAATCATCCCCGGTTTTCCCTGCTGGATTTCTTCAAATCTGCTGTTTAGTATCAAACATACCTGCCTTTGGACCGCCCTCCCATAAATTCGGCCCAGGTCAAAATCCTCTGGAACCCTCAGGCTCAGGCCGATCAGCCCCTCCGTACGTAAGATACTATCTATCCTTTTCACGGCCGCCTTCTCAACATGGATGACCCCACCCCCGAACTCCCTAAGTATCCTCTCGTTATATGGCTTACAGAACCTCTCATATAAATCCTCTGACAACCTGAGGGCGGCGTTATCGGTGACCTTTACTCCCCCCTTCGCCCAATATCCTTCCCTCTGATAGCTCCTGTCGAGCCCCTCACCGATAATCCTCTTCTGTTCTCTGGCAAACCGGATGAACGTTTCCGTCAGCAGGTCCAATAACTCAGCTACCATATCGGGATGATCCTTCACATCCTTATATATCCTCTCGCCGAGCAGAAGATAGGCCAGGTCAAAGGGGCCCTGCATGTCACATAGGCCGATATGAACCGTTTGCCTCAGGGACTCGTATTGGGCCAACTTCTCCACAAAGTATCCTTCGGTCTCCAGCACCCTTCCACCAAATCCCTTAGTGAGGTCCGGCACGCCAGATTCTATGATGCTTTTGATCGCAGCAAAGTCCAGAGGCAGCACGTCCGGAGGCTCGAAATCTATCACGCCTATGTGCTTCCATATCAGTTTCGTAAATCTCGTCCTGCAGCCGAACATGGTCGGGATACATCCAGGTCCGTAATCCGCCCGCAGGACCGGCAGGGAGTCATCCCCCAAGACCATGTTCACATAGATCTTCACCAGTCCGGTGACAAGCATCATATCCTCGTCCACCATCCCCTGGGTATGGGGAGGAGTATCCCACTCGGAGAGGTCAACCTCATTCCGCTCTGGGTAAGGATAGAGGTGGGAGGTGAGTACAATCCTGGGGGTCATTGAGCCATCTTCATACTCCCAGACGGCCTTATAAAGCTTCTCTTTCTCAGCGATCCGTTTTGGATCGAGGAGGCGATCCATCCTCTCTAAATGTCTGTCTAATGTCTCCCATCTTGTCCTCTCGATAGCCCGATCCAATAAGGTTTCGGGGGGTTTCCCTTTTTTGGGAATCCTCTTGGCCACGTCCACCACAAAACGCTCGAAGAGGCCTAAGGTGAAATCGCTCCTCTTCTTTCCCTTATGAGCCCTATAGATCTGGGAGGCCCTTTCCTTTGTCAACTTCCCCAATTTATAATCTAAGTAAACCTCCCTCCAATCCCGCCAGGCCCTGGTGTCGTTGAGAGCCAATGGATCGGCTGCTATCCAGGAGAGGCCCATCTGGATAGGCTCAAAGAGGAGATGAATCCCCTATCTTTCGTCAATTGATACGGTGCAGGAAGGCTTATGTGGAACCCGGATCAAGACACCGACGAAATCTTAGCCGACTGGATAACGCTTGAATACGGAGGCGAGGTGGTTCCCCACCTGATGGATCTGCTCAAGAGGAGCGGGGACTGGTGCGATCTCACCTTCCAGATCTTGGGGCTCTGCGGTGTGTACCACGCCCGGCTGATAGACAGCTTCTACCGGGCGGAGATGATGCTTGGCTGTACAGACCGGCCCAACATCGCCACCCGGGGGGACGGCATGATCGGATACGAGAGGGACATCGGCGTTTTCCCTCCAGAAATCGCCCGGGAGATTATGGAGGACACCCGTTTGAGGATGTTCTTCACCAAAGAGGAGATCACTCCAAAAGTGCGGGATGAGGTCCTCGGAGAGAAGGACAGGGCGGTCTCCCTCTGCCAGGGGATGATGGACGATTGGAAAAAGACCCAACCCTATCTTGATAAGCAGGTGTATCAGAGGGTATTGGAAAGCTTAGAAAACGTCAAACCCTGAGACCTTACCCTCACAGAATTTTACCCTTTCCTTCCATCTTTCGATCATGCAGTTGGGATAGCGGTTCCCTCCGGCGTATTCTCCGCTCCCGTCCAGATTGGTGATCGCATCATTTAGGGGATAGACCTTGCCAAGCAGGGGATGGGGAGCTGTGTAAGCCATATGGTCCCAGAAGGCGCTCT
>DTYK01000142.1 GCA_012961925.1 Candidatus Latescibacterota bacterium | reverse complement strand
AGAGGTTGAACATCCCCATAAAGATGATTGCTCCCAGTCACGGAATTATATGGCGTAAAGAGCCGCAGAAAATAGTAGATGCATATCTCTCCTGGGCAAAGAGCAAGACAAAACCAAAGGTTGTCGTTGTCTATGAAACGATGTGGGGTGCAACAGGAAAGATGGCAAGGAAAATAGTTGAAGGAATAACTGATTCTCAAGTAGAGGTGAAACTCTTCGATATAAATGGATCTGACCGCACTGAGGTAATCAAAGAGATGCTTGATGCAAGAGGCTATATTTTCGGTTCTTCCACTCACAATAACGACATGCTTCCCACAATCGCCGGATTTTTAGAATTTCTAAGGGGCTTAAGACCCAAGAATAGAGTTGCTTGTGTATTTGGCTCTTATGGCTGGGCAGGAGGGGCAGTAAATTCTATTGAAAAAATCCTTAAAGAGGCAGGGATAGAAATTGTTCAGCCGCCACTTGCCATTAAATATGTCCCTGATGAGAATGAAGTCAAACGCTGTTATGAATATGGAAGGGATCTTGCAAAAAAGCTATACTGAAAAAAAAGGAGATTAAAACTATGGCCAAATATCGTTGCACGGTCTGTGGATATATCTATGACCCAGAGGTCGGCGACCCTGAAAACGGGATTAGTCCTGGCACAGCCTTTGAGGATTTGCCGGATAGCTGGGTCTGCCCTGAATGTGGTGTCGGCAAAGAAAGTTTCGAGGAGGTGAAAGTATGAAAAGTTTAAAGGGGACAAGGACGGAGAAGAATCTTCTGGCATCTTTTGCCGGAGAATCCCAGGCAAGAAATCGCTATACCTATTTTGCCAGTGTGGCAAGGAAGGCCGGCTATGAGCAGATATCCGCAATATTTCAAGAGACTGCTGACAATGAAAAAGAGCACGCCAAGAGGTTTTTTAAGTTCTTGGAAGGCGGAGATGTTGAGATTACCGCGTCCTATCCCGCTGGTGTGATAGGGGATACTGCGGCAAATCTGGAAGCTGCTGCAGCCGGAGAAAACCTTGAATGGACAAAACTCTACAAGGAGGCAGAGGAAGTAGCACGAGAGGAGGGTTTTATAGAGATCGCCGATCTATTCAGGGAGATAGCAGAGGTCGAACAACAGCATGAAATACGATACAGAAAATTGCTCAAGAACGTAAAAGAGGGTAAGGTATTCAAAAAGGATACCGTGGTTAGATGGAAATGCCGTAATTGCGGCTATGTCCACGAGGGGAAAGAGGCTCCTAAAGAATGCCCGGCCTGTGCCCATCCGCAGGCGTTTTATGAGCTCTTTTGCGAAAATTATTGATGTGAGGGAAGCCATGGGAAATATATTTGCAGGCAGCGAAATAGCGGAATTGGGGATTCAGATAGAGAAAAACGGCAGAGACTTCTATAATACATTGCTTAAGCAATCGAAAAATCAAAAGGCCAAAGAGATGTTCAAATATTTGGCAGACGAAGAGGAGAAACACATAGCCGTTTTTCAAGAGATATTAGACAAGGTGCACAAATATGAACCGCCAGAGTCATATCCAGGCGAATATTTTGCATATATGAGTGCCCTTGCCAGTGAGTATGTGTTCACCCAGAAGGACAAAGGAGGTGAAATAGCCAAAAACATAACCAGCGATAAAGAAGCGGTTGATGTAGGCATAGGATTTGAAAAAGATTCAATCCTCTTCTTTGAAGGCATGAAAAAGGTGGTGCACGAACACGACCACAAAATAGTTGACGAGCTGATTATGCAGGAACAAAGCCATCTAAGAGAGTTATCCGATTTTAAAAAGAAGCTACTGTAGGTCTGAGTCTTGGCGCAACGTTAAAATAGACCTTTCCTGAAATTTTAGTCAACCAGATCCACCAATTGCTCCTGGAAGCCGTCGAGACTTTGATCTGAATCGATACGGACGAGGGGAATGCCAGCCTCTCTGCAGGCATAGGAAACCTCGTCCGTGAAGTTATCAGGTATGGCACAGTAATGGTTTGAACCCGCGGCCCTGATCCATCTGGCCGGATCTACCCCCAGATCGAGGGCAACATGGGGCCACATCTGACCCCACTTGATGCTCTTCTTTATCTCCGGGGTGATCGAAAGGGATCGGCCGAGTCCGAGCTGCATGAGATAACGGCCTTTTATCCTTATAAGCCTGGCAATTGTGAGCTCCCCAGGCCCTCCGTCATAGCCCACCGCTCCCCCGCTTGCACCCTGGCACTGCCCGCTGATCGTGACACGGGGCAAGGCCTCGGAGGCGTTGTTAGTGTTCCCCGCATAATATATCGAACTGCCGCCGCAGTTGGAGATAATGAGGTAGTCCTTGCCAGCGTATTTGAGATCACCAAAAAGCGGTGGTATCTCAGGAACGATCCTGGCAAGCAAGACACAGGTGATGAGCCCCTTAATGTCGCCCTCGCACACCGTAGGGACGATCCTGCGTAGTCCCTCAGCATCCTCTCTGAAAGGGAGCAGGGAGGGCAGAAGGCAACCCGTAACCCCGTACTCCTCCGAAAGCTCGGGTTGACACCTCACGGAGACACCAGCTATATCCTCTTCTGAAAGCTCTTCAAGCCTGTCACGGGCTGCAAGGTACAGGGCTATCTGTCTTCTCAGGACTTCCTCCGTCAGCATGGCGCCGTCGTAAACGATCTTAGTATTGTTCTGGGTTAGCCATCCAAGGAAGGTGTCAACCCTTGCCCTGGCTATCTCCTCAGCCCTTTTTACCAGTATATACTGACCTTCGCTTAATATATCGCCGATGAGGAAGGATTTGAGGTGTGGGATATCGTCCTGAAGGTGTTCCATCCTCAGGCAGTAAGTCCCTCCCCAGAGCAGCAATGAACTCCTCTTAAGCCTCTCCAGTGCTGTCACCCCTCTTACCCATTTCAGGAGCCGGGTCCTGTCGCCGAGGATCCTTTCATGAGTGACAGCATGGGGATTCGGGGATGTCTCCCATATGGAGGCTCCTGTGGCTGTGATACAGGTGGCGCCTGCCCAGTTGGGGTCGTCTTCTGTAAAGAGGCAAAGTGGAAGGTTCAGGCTCCTGGAGCTCAGGATTGGAAGCATTGGCTCCGTCCAGTGCCAGCAACCGATTATCAAGGCATCCGCCCCTTCGGCCTTGAGCCTTTGGACGCATTCGTTAACCTCTGCACTCTTTCTTATCCCGAACCAGATCTTCCAGCCCTTCCTCATCTCGGCGAGCGGGTCTATCACATTGACACCGTTCTTCTGGAGGTAATCCCGCAGTTCCCGATGTCTGGCCTCTATATACCTCTCCCGTTCCTGGGCAAGGGCTGCCGTCTCCCTTGGATCCGTAAAAGAGAGGATGCCGACCCTGGGTTTTTCAATATCCATAAGTAACCTCCTTATTCCTCCCGTGCAGGCTTCTGGCCTGTGTAGCTGGTGAGCTCTGCCTTCCTTCGGGCCTCTTCGAAGAAGGGCTCAGCGAACTGAGTGGTCCAGACCCGTTCCTCGAAAGGTCGCTCTTCGACCGTCTTGAGAAAGCCCTTGAACTGGTCGAAGTAAGCTCCGTATATATGAAAGCTGTCGGCGATATGGACGTACTGGCCCACTTCGACCTTCCTCCCCGTTCTCTGCCCCACCCTTTCTGCAATGCTCCTCTGCAGGTCCGTGAAGGCAAACATGTTCATAAAGGCCGCCTTATAAGCATCGTTGCTGCGCATGTGGGCGTTCAGTATCAGCTTATCGTCGAGGATCCTGAACCAGAGCCTCTGAAGGCAGGGTGGGTCGTCTGTGAAGGGGTCCTGCCAGACCTTCCACGTTAGGGCCTGCGCCCGTCTTGTATAGGGTCTTTGGGTGAGCTTCTCAACTATGTGGTCTATCTGGTCGAAACTCTTCTGGGCGACCTTATAGGCGAAGAGCCTTTCATGGTATGTATACTGCCACTTTCCTTCCTCGGGAACTATCCAGTGGTCATGGATCCCGTTGACCACCTCAAGACGGTATATCTCAAGATCCTCCAGCCCTGCAGGGATGGCCCGATGAATCCTCGGCTCCCGCATGGGGTTGGATACCACCATGATCATGGTCGAATCACGGCTAGGCGGATCATCGGGTCTATCATATTCAGTCCTGACAGGGACCCCTTCCTTCCAGCAGAGTATCACTGCCTTCTCCCAGACCTGGGGGAGCGTATCTCCCTCCACCTTGAGAACAGGAATACCGTCCATCAGAATTATCCTCCCAGGCGCCACCGGGAAGGCGGCGCTATGCGTATCAGGGGGATATCCGCTGCCTCCCTGATCTCCCCCCTGTCAACCATTGTGACGAACGAGGCCGGAATGAGTTCGAACTGAATATCTCGCCTGAGGCCGGAGTTTACCCTTAATATTTGAGAATAAGGTGCTGCCTGCGTGGTAATGACGATCGAGTCTATCCTATGTTCTTTCACAAGCGCCGGCAGGTCTTCTATAGTCCCTATCACCATGATCCCGTTAACCATCTCTCCTCTCGGGTCGGCCGACGTGCCTATCAATCCGATAATTTCATGGTTAAAGCTCGGAAATCGATGGACCATCTGGAGGAAACAGGAGGCCTCCTCTCCTATCCCTACGATCAGGGTCCTCTTTCTTCCGATGCCTGAGTTCATGCGAGTTCCGGCAAGGTTGACCAGGATGAAATTGACCATGGGCATAAGCAGTCTGCCAGCAACTCTTCCGATAAGGGAGAAGAGCCCTCGGAGCAAGATAGCAGCGGTCAGAAGCCATCTCGTCAAAAGCCGGTATCTCTTGCTCAGGTGTTTTCCCACGAAGATGTGCATCGCACCGTAAAAAGCGATAAGACTCTTCAGCCTTGGTATCCTCTTGGTACTCTCCCCCTTGAAGTGGATTATTTCCGTCTCAGGTACATAGAAGATCTTCCATCCCGCCTCTTTGATTCGATAACACAAATCCAGGTCTTCACCATACATAAAGAAAGTCTCATCCAGGAGGCCCACCCCATCCAAGGCCTCCCTCCTGACCACCATGAAGGACCCTGATAGGGCATCGACCTCGTGGACCTGGTCTGGATCGAGGTAGGTCAGGTTATAGCGGGCAAATCGGGAGCTTTTCGGGAAGAGTCTGCTCAGGCCTGTGATCTTGAAAAAGGCAGCTCCAGGTGTGGGAAACCCCCTTCTACAGGCCAACTGGAGCGTGCCGTCCGGGTTAAGGATCTTACAACCCGCAGCTCCGGCCTCCGGATGTTCGTCCAGAAACCGTACCATCGTTACCAGCGTATCCTGACGGACGATGGTGTCAGGATTGATCAGGAGGATGTATCTCCCCTGGCATCGTCTCAGGGCCTGGTTATTTGCTCTGGCAAAACCGACGTTCTGCCGGTTCTGGATGAGTTGGACACCGGGATAAAGCTCGCTCACCATCTCGGCACTTCCATCCGAAGAGCCGTTATCAACCACAAATATCTCGGTCTCAAGTCCCCGAGATGCATCAACTATTGTCCTTAATGCCTGACGCAGAAAGGACTTAACGTTGTAATTGACTATTACGATTGACAGGTCCATGGGATTTTGCTGTGCTATTCTTCCTTTTCTTTGCTTGCCTAAAGAAAAGGAGTGGGAGAGCCCTTCTGGACTCGAAGGGCAACCCGAAACCTTCGCCCCAACCGTCTTCGGCTCACTCCGCTGCCCTTCCGCAAACTCGCCTTCGTTCCGCTGGGGCTCAGACAGGCGGAAGGGCGGCCACTCCGTTCGCCGGACGGTTCAACGGCTCAGGCTTAAGGGCATTTCCCCCTATACCACACTTAACAGTGCAGTAGAATGGGTGAAACGAAGCTGAACCCACCGACTTGTTGTTCTCTATTTAGCTTGGTTCTGAAGACTTAAGAATAAGGCTTCTCACACCATCTTAAGCAGGCTCATGAGCCTCAACTTCCATACCATCCAGATTGCTTCCCCTGCCACTTTGAGGGATAACTTCGACGTCCCCCTGCGGCGGTCATAGAAGATTATCGGGATTTCGCAGATTCTGAACCTCTTCTTCCATGCCAGGAAGGTCATCTCGATCTGGAAGGAATACCCGTTTGAACTCACCCTGTCCAGGTCGATGCTCTGGAGCACCTCCCGTCTGAAGCATTTGAACCCACCTGTGGCATCCCTTATGGGCAGACCTGTGACAACTCTGGCGTAGACGTTTGCATAGTAGCTCAGGAGGAGGCGTTTCAGGGGCCAGTTGACCACGTTCACGCCGCTGATGTAACGGGACCCCACGACGAGATCGTGGTCGGTGATCTTTTCAAGGAAGAGTGGGATATATTCCGGGTTATGGGAGAGATCAGCATCCATCTCAAAGATGAGTTCATAGCCATTTTGGAGGGCGTACTTGAACCCATCAACATAGGCTGATCCGAGCCCCATCTTCTTCTGCCGACGCAGGAGGTGGATTCTAGGGTTTGTTACCGACAGATCGTTAACGATCTCACCGGTTCCATCCGGAGAGTTGTCGTCAACGACGAGGATTTCCAGGTTTAGCCGTAATTCGAGGATCTTGTTTATAAGTTCCTCGATGTTCTCCCTCTCATTGTACGTGGGTATGATGACCAGTATCTTCATTATAGCTCAAGTATATAAAAAAATCGGCACAAACGCAAGGAGAATTTCTCTCCGGGGTGCTTCCATCTTCGTCAAGAACATGTATCCGTGGGGATTTTGCGCTTGCATCTGGTATTGAAATATATTATAATTGATTTCGACCACGTTGAGCTGAAATTTTAACCCAGATTCGGTGGGTTTCAGTGTTTAATTTTCCGGATTCAGGTCTAAGGAGTCTCGGAATGGAGAGGTTTGTTATCACAGGAGGGCCCAGACTTTCGGGTCGGGTATTGATCAGCGGATCAAAAAATGCTGCCCTTCCGATCATGGCGGCCACAATCTTAGGAGCCGGACAGAGTCGCCTGGAGAACGTGCCTGATCTCCGGGATGTGGCCACAATGGCGAAGCTCCTGAGGTTGATAGGGGCTGAGGTGAGACGTGAGGGCCATGGTTTGCTCGTGGATACAGAACATTGTAGTCATCCTGAAGCACCTTATGATCTTGTCAGCACAATGAGGGCATCTTTTTACGTACTCGGACCTCTATTAGGGAGATTTGGTCGTGCGCGCGTTTCGCTTCCGGGTGGCTGTGCAATCGGCCCGAGGCCGGTGGACTTTCATATCAAAGGGCTTAGGGCACTGGGTGCCACTATAACTCTGGATGGTGGTTATGTCCTGGCAGAGGCAGACAGGCTAAAAGGGGCGAGGGTGGTCTTCGATATACCGAGCATGGGGGCAACCGCCAATGTTATGATGGCGGCGGTCACGGCCGAAGGGACGACGGTCATTGAGAACGCCACAAAGGAACCGGAGCTGGTTGCCCTGGCCGACTTTTTGGTCAAGATGGGCGCTAAGATCGATGGTGCGGGGACGGATCGGATTGAGATAGAAGGGGTCAAATCGCTCTCCCCAGCAGATGGGAGTATTATTCCGGATCGGATTGAGACCGCGACCTTCCTTCTTGCCGGGGCGATAACCGGAGGGAACGTTGACATAGCAGGATGTTGTCCTGAGCATGTCTCCGCCATAATAAACAAACTGGAAGAGTGTGGGGTGAAGATGACCCTCGGGGGTAGTGCGATAAGGATCGAGGGGCTGGAACGTATCGGGGCAGCCGACCTTGTGGCCACTGCTTACCCCGGTTACCCTACGGATGTTCAACCTCTCCACACGGCGCTGATGTGCATTGCATCGGGTTCAAGCGTGATCTCCGACACTGTCTTTCCTGACAGGTTCACCCATGTGGCGGAGTTGAACCGCCTTGGGGCCCAGATAATGCTGGAAGATAAGGTTGCTGTGGTGAAGGGTGTGGAGGAGCTTCGTGGAGCACCGGTGATGGCCTCTGACATCAGGGCTGGAGCTGCGCTTGTCATGGCTGGGTTGGTGGCCAGAGGTCAGACTCAGATATCACGCATCTATCACATTGACAGGGGATATGAAAGGATAGAAGAGAAACTTTCGGCCCTGGGCGCTCAGATCAGGAGGGAGGGGAAGTAAAGATGGGCCAGGAGAGATCTGTAAACGGCTTCAAGCTCAACTGATACCCGGCCCTTCGCCTCTTCGGTCGGAATGGGAGGGTAGAGTAAGGTGGATCTTGAGGTATACTGTCGAAGGGCGAGGAATCTTGGGGCGGAGAACTTAACAAAGCATGAGGCGTGGGAGGCTTCGGGGTTTTGAGAGACGGCGAAAGCGGAGGAGCATGGTAAAGATACCGGACGAGATAAGAGGGTTGGTTAGCGATGCTATCAGGAAGTTGAAGGAGAAATACCGGGACAGGCTGGTATCCACGGTCCTGTACGGAAGCTGGGCGAGAGGAGAACAGAAACCCACCAGCGATGTAGATCTGTTGGTGATACTGGAGGGTCCGTTTCGCTTTGTCCAGGCAAGGAGGGAGATTTACCTTCTTGTTAATAGTCCAGTAGCTCAGGTGCAGATATCGCCACTGGTGCTTGAGTCCTCGCAGGCGATGCGACTTCAACCCATCCATTTTGAGTTGTATGCCGACGGCAAAATCCTCTATGATAAAGGGAATTTTATGAAGAATATCCTGCAGAGGGTGGGCGAGATCATCCGGAATTTGGGTTCCGAAAGGTATCGTACCAGGGATGGCTGCTACGGGTGGGTCTTAAAGAAGCAGATGAGCCCTGGCGAGGTGATAGAGGTGGAGCTGTGAACTCCAGAGACGAGGCTGAAAGGCGAATTCGTCTGGCGGAACGCCATCTGTATGAAGCTGAGGAGGCCACAAACAGGAATGACTTTCCAGAGGCAGTGGGTCACTCCCAGCTCTGTGTGGAAAATGCTGCTAAGGCTATCATTGCCTGTTTTTGTATTCCATCCTGGTCCCATGATCCAAGCGAAGAGTTAAGACAGGCAGTCGTACCCCTGAAGTTGGAACAAGCTGCCATGGCTGAGATTGAAAGACTTGCTGACTTTGCGCACCTGTTGGCTCCTGAACACGGACGGACCAATTATGGCACCATAACGCACCTTCCGGACGAATTATACGGGAAGACTGAGGCCAAGGATGCCCTGGGGATGGCCAGGCAGGCACTGAGAATCGCCAGGGGTTTTATCCGGGACTATTATGATCGGCCAAATAATGAAGGCACCTATTCAGGCCGTTCCTCCTGATGCTGGTCTTCAGGTTGGCCCTTCTCCCCTTCTGCAGGGGGCTCGGGCTCTGCTCGGGCTCT
>DTYK01000141.1 GCA_012961925.1 Candidatus Latescibacterota bacterium | reverse complement strand
TAAGGACGACTCAGGCAAGGATGTGTCCAGCGGCATCTATCTCTACTGGATGAAGGCCGCTGACAAAAACCTCAGGGTGCGAAAGATGCTGCTCTTGAGGTGACCCTGAGAAAAGACTCTCCGGCAAATGCCGTCCTTGCCGCTCTGGCAAGGGCGGTTCTTGTTTCAACCATCCTGCGGGGTCTGAAGACCTTCGCTACTTTAAGAAAGAAAATATATTTATGTACTCGGAAGGCAAAATCCCTTTGACAATCGCACGTAGGTGATGTATCTTTATCAGGCTGGATCAGAAAACTGACCTAAATAAAAACCGACCCATCTGCAGGCTAAATGCGCAGGAGGGTAGCAATTAATAGCTGAACAACACCGAGAAAGGAGAGAAAGGGATGGTGAGTTCTGAGGTCGTGAAAGACCTGGCCTTGAAGTCGGAGACGAAGATCGTACTTGTGGTGATCGACGGAGTCGGCGGGTTGCCGGATCCGGAGACGGGCAGGACGGAACTTGAGGCGGCTGAAACCCCCCACCTTGATGAACTTGCACACAAGGGGATCTGTGGACTGATAGATCCCATTGGTCGGGGCATCACTCCGGGGTCTGGCCCTGCCCATCTCTCGTTATTCGGGTATGATCCGCTAAGGTATAAGATCGGTCGTGGTGCCCTCGCCGCCATGGGGATCGGGTTCGAGCTTGGACATCAGGACCTGGCCGCACGTATAAATTTCGCTACCATCGACCGGGACGGAATCGTAACTGACAGGAGGGCAAGAAGGATCCCTACCGAACGCAATCAGGAATTGTGTGAAAAGCTCCGCCAGATAGAGATACCAGGCGTGGAGATATTTGTAGAACCGGTAAAGGAACACAGGGCAGTCGTCGTATTCAGGGGAGCCGACCTCTCGGAGGAGCTGACCGATTCCGACCCCCAGAAGATAGGCCTGCCAGCCAGGGAGGTGCAAGCGCTCTCCCCGTCAGCTTCAAAGGCCGCCGGCATAGTGAACGAATTCATCACCCTCGCCAAAGATATCCTTGCGAATGAAAAACCCGCCAATATGATACTGCTGAGAGGCTTTGCCAAGCATCCGCATATCCCAACCATGAGGGACATATACGGGCTGAGATGTGGGGCGATCGCAACCTACCCCATGTACAAGGGTATATCACGCATAGTGGGAATGGATGTGCTGCCAACCGGGCCGAACATCAGTGACCAGTTCGGTACCCTTGAACGAAATTTCAATAGTTATGACTTTTTCTATCTCCACATCAAGGCAACCGACAGCGCCGGTGAGGACGGAGACTTCGACCGGAAAGCTGAAATAATCCGGGAAATAGACAGCCAGGTACCCCGTCTAACCGATCTGAACCCGGACGTGATCGTTGTCACAGGAGATCATTCCACTCCTTCCCTGTTAAAATCCCATAGCTGGCACCCGGTGCCGATAATCATCTATTCCAAATGGTGCCGTCCGGACAGTGTCTCTGCCTTCTCGGAAAGCGAATGCGGTCGGGGCTCACTGGGACGATTCCCTGCCACAGAGGTGATGGTCCTGGCGCTGGCCCATGCCCTCAGGCTGGGGAAATACGGGGCTTAAAACGCCTCCTTTCGTACCCATCCCGTTGGGTAATGAACTCCCAACAGCCCACAGTGCTCGGGTGAAAGTCTCATCGCCCGATCAGCTCCTTAACCTGTCTCAGTGACTCCACCGACTCCAACCTCGGACGGTATTCCAG
>DTYK01000140.1 GCA_012961925.1 Candidatus Latescibacterota bacterium | reverse complement strand
GCCGATATACCTACCAATTCTTTCCCCTTCACCCAGTCAGGTAATATCTCTTCCGCAACCTCGATATGGCAGGTCTTCGTACCTATCTTCCTACACAGTTCGACCAGGCGAGAGGTATTGGCACTATTCCTGCCGCCCACAATTATCATTAGGTCGGCCTTCCTGGCCAGTTCGACCGTCTGGCTCTGTCTCCTGTGAGTCGAACTACATATGGTGTTGTAAGCCTTTAACTCTCTCGTGTGTTCCATTAGTCTAGCCATAATCTGGCTGAACCATCCCAGAGGTATTGTGGTCTGAGCGATTACTCCGATCCTGCGATACCTCCCCAAGTCCTTGAGATCCGATTCTTCATAGACAACAACCGCATCCCCTCCGGCATGGCCAAGGAGCCCTTCAACTTCAGGATGGTCTTTTTTACCCACAATAACTACCTTGTAGCCAGCTCTACATAACTCGGCAGCATAGTTCTGTGCCTTCCTCACAAAAGGGCACGTGGCATCAACCACCCTGTGACCTCGATCTTCTGCCTCTTCAAGGAGACACGGCTTAATACCATGGGACCGAACGACCACTGTGCCAGGGGGAACATCATGGATGTCCTCAATGGGCACCACTCCTTCGTTCCTCAGCCTTTCTACCATCTGAGGGTTGTGGATGATGGGCCCGATTGTGTAAACAGGCAAAGTCTCCGTCCGCGCAACATCAAGGGCTATCCTCAAGGCCCTCTTGACCCCAAAACAGAACCCGGCCCCTTTCACCTTTTCAACGATCATCGCCGGACTGAACCTCCCTGTAGTTTCCGGATCCTGTTCATCACTTCGTCAGTGATCAGTTGGTAATCCTTCCGCCGATTTCCGGTGAGTTTAAGCCTCTCAGGAAATATGGGCTTACCAAACCTTACCCTGATCTTGTCCAGACCTAAAAGGCACCTGTAAGCCTTCCTGGTTCCGGATATCGAGATAGGTACAATCGGTTTTCCACTCTTTACCGCAACCATCCCCACTCCGGTCCTTGCCCTCCCAAGACTTCCATCTTCGCTCCTGGTACCCTCCGGAAAAAGCAATACAGCCTGTCCATTCCTCAATAAACCCGTCACCCTTCGCAAGGCTACCCGATCTACCCCACCCCGGTCAACAGGCATGGCATTGAGTCTTGTTATAATCTGTTTCAATATCGGATATTCAAACAGCTCTTTTTTGGCGAGATAGTTAAGCTCGCGCACAGTAGCGGTGCCTATCACCGGCGGATCGAGCAAAGATAAATGATTTGACGCCAATATTACGCCATCTCGACGGATTACATTCCCCTCTCCCTCAACTGTAAGGCGGAACAGAACTCTGAAGAGGGTTCTGCAAAAATGCCATGAGAACCTATAAAAAGTGTTCTCTGTTTTGACCCTCCATCTCCTCTGTCCCCTAATGACTTCCCTGGCAAGGGCAATCACTTCATCTACCTGTTCTTCGATTGTTTGAGCTGTGGTATCAATGAGGACTGCATCTTTGGCCATTCTCAAGGGGCTTTCCCTCCGGCTCATGTCCTGCATGTCGCGCTGGGCTATCTCCTGCTCAAGCACCTCCATGGACGTCACTCTTCCTTCTGCCTTGAGCTGAAGATACCTCCTCTTAGCCCTTTCTCTTATCGATGCATCCAGATATACCTTCAGGTCAGCTGAGGGAAAGACCACCGTTCCAATGTCACGTCCCTCCATAACAACCCCCCCATCCCTCCCAAGCTCCTGTTGCTGGCGAACCAGCACCCTGCGGACATGGCGTACACTGCATACAGGGCCAACGCTTCTTGTCACCTCTGGGTGACGGATCTGTTCAGATACATCAGAACCATCAAGATAGGTACGGACCCCGTCCTCATGTTGAACAAGTTTAATTTTCGTGTTGTCAGCAAGCTTAGATAATGCCCCAGAGTCATTAAGGTCAAGACCCAATTGTAAAGCCTTCAGGGTCAGGGCCCTGTACATCGCCCCTGTGTCTATGTACAGATAGCCAAGCCTTTTGGCCACAAGTTTGGCCGTAGTGCTCTTTCCTGAGCCTGCGGGTCCATCTATTGCTATTATCAACCCTCTCTGTTTTCTACTCCTTCTCCGTCTCACCGGTTCAGATCCCCAATACCTCAGATCACCCTTTTCAGAATCTGTTGTGATACCTTCTGGAAGCTTTTCTGCAGCCGGGGATAGAGTGAACGGAAGATCTCATAGAGACCATTATAAATCTGGACGTTCTCTTCAATGGGTTCGGTCTCCGTAGTAATCCGAATTATATGATCTGTTGCCTCTTCCAGATTCGACCACACCCCGGCTCCGACACCAGCCATGATCGCTGACCCGAATGCTGGGCCTTCCTGGGAAGTATTAACAGTGATCACCGGTGCATTATAGATATCAGCCTGAAGCTGCTGCCAGAGGCGGCTTTGTGCTCCTCCACCTGTGGCGCGGATCTGATCTATCTGGAGGCCAAGACCTTTGATTATCTCCAGGGAATCTCTCATGGCAAACGTGATACCCTCAAGCACGGAACGTACTAAGTGGCCCCTGGTATGTCGCCCGGTGATACCGAAGAAAACCCCTTTGGCATTGGCATCTCTGTGAGGAGTCCTCTCCCCCATCAAATATGGCAAAAAGATCAAACCTTCACTTCCCGGTCCTACTTTTTCCGCCTCCTTAGTAAGGATCTCATAGGAGCTTATGCCCGAAATTTCCTCCAATTTGGACTCGATCCCTCCAATCGTATCCCTGAACCATCTGAAAGACCCGCCGGCTGAGAGCACAACCCCCATCAGATACCATTTTTCAGGGACACTATGGCAAAAAGTATGTACCCGCATCTGAGGGTCAACCTTAACCTCGTCAGTATGGGCGAAGATAACCCCTGAGGTCCCAATGCTTGAAAGCACCCTTCCTGATTTGACAATGCCAGTTCCAACAGCACCACAAGTGTTATCAGCCCCACCACCAACCACCGGTGTGCCAGATTTCAAGCCTGTTAATTGTTCCGCCTCCCGAGTTACCCTTCCGCAGACATCAATGGACTCATAGACCCTGGGAAACCAGGAGAGAGGAATATCGAGTTTATCCAGGATCTCTTCGGACCATATTCTGTTCCGTACGTCAAACAATAAGGTCCCGGCGGCATCCGAAACTTCCATTGCTATCTCACCCGTCAGCCTAAACCTTATGTAGTCCTTTGGGAGGAGAACCGTATTCACCCGGCTATAAATCTGGGGTTCATTCTCGCGCAACCAGATAATCTTCGGGGCCGTAAATCCTTCAAAGGCAAAGTTGGACACATATTGCCGTAGGTTTTCAACCCCCACCTTCTCTATAATCCATCGGCACTGGGGCTCGGTACGTGTATCACACCAGAGGATGGCTGGACGGAGGACCCGGTTATCTACATCGAGAAAGACAGAGCTATGCATCTGGCCTGAAAGACCCAGCCCTGCTATTGAACAAGGGTCAATACCAGCATCATCTAAAACCTTTTTGATCGACCGGACTGTCCCATTCCACCAGTCTTCAGGATCTTGTTCGGCCCAATTCGGGTGGGGGGTGGAAAGTGGATACGGAACAGTACTGCTTGATATGAGCTCGCCTTCCTCATTAATAAGAACCGTCTTAGCCCCTGTGGTCCCGATGTCTATGCCCAGCAGATATGGCATACCTCCCCTCCCTTACATGACTTTGAGTTCTCCTTCATTCCGTTCAACCATAAGAAACGCCCTTCTCCATCTCCAGATCGATAACAAAGTCCTGTCAGGCCCTTGTTTTATTGCTAATAAGATAAAACATATATGGATGGATGTCAACATAAAAAAGGTAATCGATTGGGTTTCATACGTGAATGTCCCGCTTTCTACACGGGACATTGATAAATTCGGCTTGCGATATCTTTTCAACTTAGATCCGGAAAATGACCACTGAAAAATATCGAATTCACCGAAGTTTTTTCGGTGTTCTCCAATGTTTTCCAAATCTTAGTTTATCTCATCTGCCGAATCTCTTGTCCAGTTCCTCTAAGGATATCTTCACCAGAGTTGGTCTGCCATGTGGACAGCTAAAAGGGTCACCGGTCGCAAAGAGCCGATCGATCAGTATCTGCATCTCCTCCTGGATTAACCTGTCGCCATCTTTGACGGCCGATTTGCAGGCATACGAGCGGGCAAGCCGCTCTTTCAGTCTAAAAGTGACGCCGCCCGTCTCAATCATCTCGTCGACCATCTCTATCAGGACCTTGCCATTCTCCCATCGTTTTAGCCCGGCAGGTATGGCATCCACGATCACCGTCCCCTTTCCGAAACCTCTAATTCCGAATCCCATGAGCTCCAGCAGGGGTAAAATTTCCTCCAACACCTGCATCTGGACTGGATTGAGCTTGAGGGTCTCAGGAAAAAGAAGCTGCTGGCCCGAACCTGCCTTGCCCGAAAGGTTATGCATTGCCTCCTCAAACAGGATGCGCTCACAGGCAGCATGTTGATCCACTACTATGAGCCCTCCTTTGATGTTAGCAAGGATATATCGCCGATGTAACTGCCACATGGAGATCGGAGCCTCTTCCGGTCTACCCTCAGGACGAGATCTAACTTCGACTGAGGGACGCTCAACCAGCCTGTCAAGGGGACTTGTTGTTGGTAGAACACCTCCAGCCCTGAGCGATAGCTTAACCGCATTGAACAGTTGATCGTGGATAAATCGCTCATCGGTAAATCTCACTTCCCTTTTAACAGGATGAACGTTAACGTCAACAAGTCCGGGATCCATACGGAGAAATATAATAAAGAATGGGTGCCTTTCCCTTAGTAAAAACGTCTCGAATCCGGCCAGCACCGCATGGAGCAATGTCCTGTTCGAAATCGGCCGGTTGTTAACGAAGAAGAGCTGATGAGGTTTTGCCCCTCCAGCTATTTCCGGCCTACCCAGGATCCCCTCGATGTGGAGAGCGTCTGTATTATGGACCAGGGGCACTGTCCGTTCCATCAGATCCTTCCCGAAGACTTCCCTCAGTCTCGACAGATATGAGTCATGGCGTTCCAGATCCAGGAGATGTCTCCCATCATGCAGCAAGGTGAATGCGATCCTCGGGTAAGCCAGAGCAAGGTTCATCACAGCCTGCGTGACATGTCTCATTTCAGTGCCTGGTGCCTTTAAGAATTTCCTACGAACCGGAGTGTTGAAGAAAAGATCCCTTACCGTCACAGTGGTTCCTGCACCCCTACCGATATCGGTCACATCTTTGACCATCCCACCTTCGATTGTTACCCTCGTGCCCCCCAGGTCTTCTGCCCTTCGTGTCTCAACTACCATACGGGAAACGGCAGCGATGCTTGGAAGAGCCTCCCCTCGGAACCCAAGGGTAGAGATTGAATCAAGGTCAGAGTCTCGTTGGATCTTACTTGTAGCGTGGCGCTGGACTGCCAGAAGGGCGTCATCCCGCGACATCCCCTCTCCATCGTCACCAACACGGATCAACTGTGTTCCATTACCCTTGGTCTCAACAACGATCCTGGTCGCACCGGCATCGATGGAGTTTTCGACGAGTTCTTTTGCCACCGATGCCGGGCGCTCAACCACCTCACCGGCAGCAATTTTGTTAATCAAACTCTCCGCCAATATCTTTATTCTACTCCCCATCGATCTTCCCGTATGGCATCAAACCAACGTTGAGGGCCTTTTTCTGAAGTAAAACAAAAACGGCCCGGATAGATCCATTCGATGACCTACCTTTCGAAATCCTACCTCTTATTGTCCGGGTATCTTGTTATTGTCAGAGGATCTTGCCAGAAAACCCCTGATGGCGCCTTCATCAAGACGTTCCGGCCCTACTATTGCCAAACAGAGTTCGGATGGATAAAAGAGCCGGTTCGCCAGCTCAAGAATTTCCTCTTGTGAAACACCATCTATGGC
>DTYK01000139.1 GCA_012961925.1 Candidatus Latescibacterota bacterium | reverse complement strand
GGATGTGGAGTGGGAGGATTTACCCCGGAAAAGGCGGCGAGGGTAATGATCGAGGAGGTCATAAGGCACCTTGAGACCCCGTCGGCGCTGAAGGAGGTTGTCTTCGTCCTCTTTGACGCGAATACCTTCTCTGCGTTCGAAAGGGCCATATCGGAACACCTTGAATATACGGAAGGGAAGACACAATGTAACCCTATCCCTACCGTGGATGTGATCATTGAGATGGATGATGGGATAGTCCTGATCAGGAGGAAGAATCCTCCGTATGGATGGGCTATCCCGGGAGGCTTTGTGGATTATGGCGAGAGCCTGGAAGAGGCGGTGGTAAGGGAGGCAAAGGAGGAGACAGGACTGGACCTTGAGGGGTTGAGGCAGTTTCATACATACTCAGATCCGACAAGGGATCCCCGTGGCCATACGATATCCACCGTGTTCGTAGCCCGGGGCAGGGGGATCCCAAAGGCAAGTGATGATGCAGAAGAACTGAGGATATTCAACAGGGAGAACCTCCCTGAGGAATTGGCCTTCGACCATAAAAAGATAATCGATGATTACTTCAAGGCAAAATTGGAGACGGGATCTAATTTTCTTAAGCGATAGAGTAGGCGAAGCAAAGCGGAACCCACATTTCCAGCGATGTGGGAGGTGAGATGATCGAGATAGATGGGGGATTTGCTTCCGGTGGTGGGCAGATACTTCGGACTGCGGTCGGTTTATCTGCCCTTACCGGTAAGGCCTGTAGGATTACTAACGTACGTGCAAAAAGGAGCAATCCCGGTCTGAGGGAACAACACCTGCAGGCTATCAAGGCGGTTGCCGAGCTCTGCTCGGGCGAACTCGTCGGAGCGCAGATAGGGTCTACCAGAATAGAATTTTACCCGCATCGGACCAGAGAGGGAGGTCTTAATGTGAATATCGCCACAGCCGGGTCTGTAGGTTTGGTCTCGCAGGCCCTTCTTATCCCGGCCCTTCAGAGATCTCTGCGCATAAGGATTAAAGGTGGGGCCACCTACGGAAAATGGGCTGTTCCGATAGCGTATCTCCAGAACGTATTGAGCCCTCTCCTGAAGAGGATGGGATATGAGATCGAGATGGGTGTCATGCGGGAGGGCTTTTATCCCCAGGGTGGGGCAGAGGTGGAGGTCAGGACGAGAAGGGCCAGGTTCAGACCGCTTGATATCACAGAGAGGGGTGGGATAGTATCCATAAAGGGGATCTCGGTCGCATCGGATTCCCTGGAGAAGAGGAAGGTCGCCGAAAGACAGCGGGAGGCCTGTGAAAAGCTCCTGTTCGACCATTTCAAGGTAGAGCCTTTGATAGAAGTGAGGTATTCTCCGTCCCTGTGCCCGGGCTCGGGGATACAGGTGTGGGTAGAGACCGCAAATTCCGTGATCGGTGGCAACGGTCTCGGTGAACCAGGGAAAAAGGCCGAGGAAGTAGGCAGAGAGGCCGCAAGGTCTTTGATATCCGAGTTCGAGGGTGGGCCGGTTGACTCATACGCTGGTGACCAGTTGTTACCCTATCTTGCCCTTGCTGGAGGGAGGATTCAGGTGAGCAGGATAACAGATCATTGCCAGGCCAACGCCTTCGTCATAGAGAAGTTTCTACCTGTCAGGTTTCAAATAGCGGGCAGGACGATCAGCGTCCAGAAGTAAATGACAAGGAGAGTAAGGAACAATGGTCAGAGTTCATGCGATAAAAGGCAAGAAGGATTTGCACGACTTCATAATGTTGCCATGGAAGGTTTACCATGGAGACAGGTTCTGGGTTCCCCCCTTGGTCCGGGAGCAGAAAGACCTGTTTAACCCCCAAAAGAACCCCTTTTACCAGCATGCCCGTGTGGAACTTTTCCTGGCGCGGGAGAACGGGGATACCGTGGGGAGGATCGCTGCAATTGTGAATGAGAATCACAACCGTTTCCACAATGAGAAGACGGGGTTTTTCGGGTTCTTCGAAGCTTTGCCAGACTATAGTATAGCCGAACGTCTTCTAACTGTTGCAAGGAAATGGTTGAAACAGAGAGGTATGGAGGTAATGCGGGGGCCGATGAACTTCTCCACAAACGAGGAGTGTGGCCTCCTGATAGAGGGGTTTGACTCTTCCCCGCTTATTATGATGACATACAACCCTCGATATTACAAGGGATTTATGGAGAGATACGGTCTTCATAAGGCCAGAGACCTATTTGCCTTCTGGATCGATTCGTCCCTCCGGCCGTCTGAGAAGGTGAGAAGGATCTTTAAGAAGATGAGCGAACGCCAGGGGGTGAGGGTCAGGCATTTGAACATGAAGGACTTCGACCAGGAGGTGGAGAGGATAAAGGCGATATACAATTCAGCCTGGTCCGGGAATTGGGGCTTTGTCCCCATGACCGATGAGGAGTTCGACCATCTGGCCAAACTATTGAAGCGAATCGTGGTTCCAGAGCTGGTCCTTATTGCCGAGGTCGATGGCGAGCCGGTTGCCTTCTCGATGGCCCTTCCAGATTATAACCAGGTCCTTAAAAGGTTGAACGGACGGTTGGGTCCGGTTGGTGTCATCAAGCTGTTGTGGTTCTCGAGAAAGATCAAACAGGCACGACTGCTCACCCTTGGGATAAAGGAGGGCTATCGAAAGAGGGGGATCGATTCACTTCTCTACATGCGAACCCTTCTTACGGCACGAGAGAAGGGCTATGTTGGCGGTGAGGTCTCGTGGACTCTTGAAGACAACCTGCTCATAAATAGAGCCATCGAAATGATGGGTGGGAAACTGTACAAGAAGTATCGGATTTACGAGATAGAGATTTAATGGGAACTCAACCTTGAAGCCGGGTAGATAGTCTGCCCAAGAGTGACTGCTTCAAGATGACCGCCCCCTGGGGACATACTTCGTTGCAACACCAACACCGGATACAATTCCCGTGATCGATCCTTGCTTTTCCTTTGATGATCTCTATTGTCTGCTGAGGGCAGGACTTAGCGCAGGTGCTGCAGCCTGTGCACTTGCTCTCGTCGATGAAGGGTTTGGAAAGGAGGTGGTATCCTAACCTGTCACGGAGGGATTTGGGCACCCATCGGATGGCGATGAGTCCGTCACTCACCCTTGTTGGCGCTGGAAGGCGGAAATCGGTTACCCTGGCCTCTTCCAGATCCATTCCGACGATGCGTGGGATGGGGATGCCGTCCGACCCGAAGACGGGAACGTCGAAGGGGTCTAAGTTAATGATCCGGCTGATAACCCAATCCACTGCGAGGCTATCTTCTCCGGCTATGATCAGTCCCAGTTTTCTCGGCTGACCCCATGCAGGACCGTTGCCCTCCATACCGACTACTCCATCCACAAGGGTAAACCGGGGGTTCAAATAACGGTAGATATCTACAAGCATCTGTGAAAACTGTAGCGGATCCTGAAATCTTGAATGGTAGGCTATCTTCATTACGCCAGGTACAGCCCCATAGAGGACCTTAACCGCGCCGGTAATCTTTGTGAAGAGGTGGGTCTTTAGTTTCGGTACGGTGACGATGGACTCAGAGTCAAGCAGAGGGCTGAGGAGGGTGAGTCGTCTGAGCTGTTTGCCCTCTGGATAGCTGACTTCCCGGGAAGCGATGTTATAATTGAGGACGGCGCCGGTCTCGTGGGCGACCTTTTCCATACCGGTCATCCTGTAAAGCATGCGCAGATACGCCGGGTTATGAAGACCAGACGGACTATCACCGATTGTTATCCGGGCCCCAAAGGACTGTAACTGTTGGGTCAGGGCCTTAACAACCGATGGGTGGGTGGTGACCTGCCTGTCAGGTGGGTATGGACCGGCCAGGTTCGGTTTGATAAATATCTGGTGGCTGGGTTGTATCAATTTCTCCACCCCGCCAAGAAGTTCAAGTACCTCCGTAACCGCTTTTTTTACGACTTCTTCAACGTAGCTATCACAGCGGACTATAGCCACAGTAGACATAGGTTCTCCTTGATCCAGGTATATTTAACAATCTACCTTTTGAGGATGAAATGCTAAAGCGCAGACTCCAACAAATTAATAAAAAGGAAGCGAAAATGCAAGATAATTACAGATCCTCCTTAAGGACGGTCGATGTCGTTACAATCGGATATCTGCTCATTGTGGCCCTGATAATCCTCATCTTCGGCTCAGAACTCCGCGGAAGATCTGTTTACATACTATCCCACCTTTTGGTCAGCAGTATCATCCTTCTCCTGGTGAGGGCCACCAATCCCTCGTCAAACAGGCTGATAACATTTGCCAGGAACTGGTATCCTCTTTTTCTCTTCGGCCCCCTGTTCGAAGAGATTGACAAAATCGCAACCCTCATATTTCCTTTCTGGGCAGACCGCTACCTTATCGTGATCGATCGTGTTCTGTTCAGCGGCCATCCCACAGTGCTGCTTGAGAAGATTGCCACCCCCTGGCTTACAGAATATATGTCCTTTGCCTATCTGTTCTACTTCCTACTGATCCCCATCCTTGGCGGGGTTCTATACGCCAAAGGCAAGGAGAAGGAGTTTCAAGAGTTCTTTTTGGCTGTATCGCTCGGATATTATCTGAGCTACATCATGTTTCTGCTTATTCCGGCCGAAGGCCCCCATCGTACACTCTCTCATCTCCAATCGATTCCTTACCTTGAGGGTGGGTTCTTCAAGTCCCTGGAGGACTTCGTTCAGAACATGGGAGGGATCCATGGTGGTGCCTTTCCCAGTTCCCATGTGGCTGCAGCTATGGTTACGTTGATATTTTCTTACAGATACGAACGATCTGCCTTCTACCCTTTTTTGCCCATTATACTGAGCCTTTTCATCGCAACGGTCTACAACCGGTATCATTATGCTACCGACGTCATCGGCGGAGTCCTTATCGGGTGGTTCTGTACATGGGTTGCCGTGAGGCTAAATTCCCGACGGGCCTGTACCGGCAGAACATAAGCCGTCATTAGCAAAGGGACAGAGGGATCGAACCCTGCTATTGCAAGCGCCTGTTATTTGGTGCTCCCAAAGTGGATGCATATCTTTGAGCAAGAGGAGGTGAGAAAGAGATGGCCCGAACCTATGACGACCTCCGGTCCGTCAGAGTGCATCCTCATACGGTGGAGCTTTTTCTATCCTCCCCCCTGACCAGACGGGCATTTAGCTTTCTACTAAACCGCCAGGAAGGTGACCGGACATACCTTGAGAAGGTACTGCTCCATTATGCCGGAGAAGAGGTCAGATTCAATCCAAGCGAGAGGTTCTATTACCTCCTGCTCTACTCATTCATAGGTTTGGTGCTTAAGGCGCTTGGGGTTAACAGACATTTCATCCAGCAGGAGATATCGAAGGAACCACTTTATCTTAAAGTGATTCCCTTGATCCTTGAGAGCGTGGCGAGGTTTGGATTGACCCGACCGCAGAACTTCATCAGCCCATTGCTGGTCGTCTGGAATTTCACCAACGCCTGTAACCTTCGGTGTAAGCATTGCTACCAGAATGCGTGGAAGAGACTGCCTGATGAGCTGAGCCTTGAGGAGAGGCTTGATGTGATCGATCAGCTCGATCGGATGAACCTGCCGTTGCTGGCCTTCTCCGGCGGTGAACCCCTGGTGGACAGGGAGATATGGAGGATTATTGAATATGCAAGAAGTAAGGGCATCTGGCTCTCACTGGCCACAAATGGTACCCTTATTACCGAGGAGGTCGCCCGACGCCTGAAAGAGGCGGGGATAAACTATGTAGAGGTCTCGGTTGACAGCGCTGAGGGGGCCAAACATGACAGCTTTCGGGGTGTCCCTGGATACTGGCGAAAGACTATTCAGGGGATCAGGAATTGTGTAAAGGCAGGTTTGCCAGTGGGTTTTGCGCCGACCGTATCCAGGTTCAACTACGCCGAGCTGGATGATCTATATGAACTTGCCTGTGAACTGGGGGCAGAACGGTTTTATCCTTTCAATTTCATACCGACTGGAAGGGCAAAACAGATCTCAAAGTGGGATATCTCCTGCTGGGAACGTGAGGAGGTGCTTAAGAAGTTGCATGGATATATGTTAGAGGAGAGGATCTCAGTGATGAGTACGATGCCTCAGTTCGCACGGGCGTGTATCCAGTACGCCCCGAAGGGACCTTTACCGACGTCCCATTACAGCACAGGTATCGGGGTAGCGGCTGTCTATGCCTCCCGTTATATTGGTGGATGTGGTGCAGGCAGAGCATACTGTGCGCTGCAGCCCAATGGGAAGATTACTCCCTGCGTCTTCATTGGCGATCTGGTGGTAGGTGACATACGGCAACGATCGTTCAGGGATATCTGGTTGAACTCGGAAATATTCGCTGTTCTACGGGACAGAGATAATCTCAAGGATAACTGCCACTCCTGTGACTTCCGCGATTTTTGCGGAGGGTGCCGGGCACGAGCATATGGCTATTTCGGGGATATAACAGCCCCTGATCCGGGCTGTATAAACAACTCTAAGGCCTGGGAAGAACTAAAAAATTGGGCGTAAAAATTGGGAAATTTATGGCGTTTGTTATCTCTGAGTCTCAGTCTATTTCTTTTCTTAGCTGGCTGTGAGATCGACCATGGCTTGGCGCCTCCGTCTCCAGAACCTCCAGAAGAACTGGGCAGTATAAGCGGGACGATCACCTACGTGGGATCGTGGCCGGATTCTGTGGAGGATGTCAGGGTGGCCGTCTATGCGCAGTATCCACCCCCTAACTTCTTTGCTATAAGCGGCTTCAGTGATTCCCTTCCCATAGGCGTGCCTGTCGCGGACTATTCGGTGAAGGTCAAACCTGGGGTTTATGAATGGGTGATAGTTGTCCTCCTGAAGAAGGGAAGCTGGTGGGGACCTGAGAGCCTGCTCGGCGCTTATTATGCCCCTTCCGATACGACCCGACCAGGGGTAGTAACAGTAGACCCGGGGGCCGCGGTGACAGGGATCGATATTATTGCCGACTTTTCCCGCCTCGGGGTACTGCCGCCCGAGGTAGAAGGGATATTGAAGAAAAAATGGGGACGGGTTCATATTTTTCTAACGCCGGGGATGTGAGAGTTTACTGGAGGTCCGGTCTATGAAGGTAGCAACTCTGGTCGCCATGTTTGTGGCTTTAACGGCCGTCCTGTCGTTTCATACGTCTGAAGCAACCGATGAAGAGAAACCGCTGGAGGGAAAGCTGACGGGAAGGGTTGTGGATGCTGCTACAGAGGAGCCCCTTCCAGGGGTAGGTGTTGTGGTGGTGGGCACGGTTTTAGGGACCCTGACCGATCTTGACGGCAGGTTTCTCCTGAGCCTTCCAGCCGGGACTTATACGGTTGAGGCGTCGATGATCGGCTACAAAAGGGCGGTCCGGAAGGGGGTGGTGATCGCCCCGGGCAAGGTCACCCGCATTCAGTTTGAATTAGAAGAGGCGGTCATCAGAGTTCAACCTGTAGTGGTAACTGCCAGCAAGAGAAGACAGCTCATCCAGGAATCCCCTGTAAGCATCGATGTGATCACCTCCTCAGAGCTCGGGCGAGAGGATGTGGTTACGCTTGACCAGGCACTGGAGCGCGTTTCAGGGATAGATACAAAAGGAGGTGAGGTGGACGTCCGTGGGACAACGGGCTACAGCCAGGGGGCAGGAAGCCGGGTCCTCTTTCTCATAGACGGGAGTCCGGCAATTGCAGGGGATACAGGCACGATAAAATGGGATGCGATACCACCGACAGTGGTCGACAGGGTAGAGGTCATAAAGGGGGCGGGGTCTGCCCTCTATGGATCCAATGCCCTTGGCGGGGTTATCAATGTCATCACTAAAAAGCCGGGTACACCTCCAGAGACCGGCATCAGGCTATCATCCGGGTTTTATAGCAAACCCTATTATCCCGAGTGGCGATGGACTAAGAAGGTCCTCGATTTTAACGGTATCGAGCTTTTGCACAGTAGAAAGCTGGGCGGCCTCGGCCTTCTTGTCTCGGTCGGAAGGAGGTTCTCGGATGGCTACCGCCAGAACGACGACTACATACGACACAATCTGTTCGGCAAATTCACCTATAACCCTTCACCCGAGATAGATGTCGAGCTTCTGTCAAGCTGGGCAGAGGAAGATCACGGCCAGTTCCTGCTGTGGAAAAGTCAGGCAGAGGCCCTAAAGGTGTCCGAGAAAGAGCTCGGTAACAGGGTGTATTCCAATAAGTTGAGCATCAACCTCTCCGTCAGACGGCTGGCAAGTCCAAGACGAGCGGATACTTATAAGAGTTACTATTACCGGACCTACTGGAAAAACTGGTTTCGAGATAACAGGGATTATTCCAGGGCTCAAAGGACAGGGGGTGAATTGCGCACAGAGTTGTTGATCTCGGAGGGGCACTCCTTAGGTTTAGGTATTGAGGGTATATATAACAGGGTCAACTCTGAGATGTTTGGAGACCACCGCACCCTTGATCTTGGACTTTACGTTCAGGATGAATTCAGGCCATTTCCACGGCTTACGGTTACGCTCGGGACCAGGTATGACCACCACACGGTGGATGAGACCTCAGGGGAGGCTCAGTTAAGCCCGAAGACAGGGTTAGTATGGCGCCCGTCGGATTCCGTCTCACTACGCACGTCCCTTGGAAGGGGATTCCGTGCCCCCTCGGTCGCAGAGATGTTTGTAAACACAGTGGTGGCCGGTCGCAAGGTGATCCCGAATCCAAAACTCAGGGCAGAGAGAGCCTGGTCCTATGAGATAGGGGCAAACATGATGGTGGGGGATCGGCTCTGGGTGGATCTTGCGGTCTTTCAAAACGACTTCAGGAGGATGATCGAGCCAGAGGCCGTGCTTGGGGGGCTCTTCAGGCTGGCAAACCTGGTGAAATCAAGGGTGAGGGGAACGGAATTGACTCTGAAGATTAACCTACTCCGCAATCTGGCAGCAACAAGTTTCAGTTACACTTATATAGATGCGGTGGACCTGAGGCTGGACGAACCTCTGCCCTATCGGCCAAGGCACCGACTCCGTGCCACCGCCTCTTTGAACCACAGAGGCGTCCGGTTAGGGGTTGATTTCAAATACCACAGCCGGGTGGAAAAGGTACATGAGATGTTTTCAGCCGACCAGAGGGTGGCCGTGTACGTTGTGGACCTAAAGGGCAGCCTCGACCTAAAGGAGTTTACTATCTCAGCAAAGGTTGACAACCTCCTCCAGTATCACTACGTGGAGATACCGAGGCGCCTTGAACCAATCAGGAGCTATACCCTTACAGTAGCCGCTAACTTCTAAACCAACAATCTACGTTGGAAAAGAATCGGGGGGTGAATTCTATGAAGACAGCATGGATCATGACCCTGGTCTGTCTGATGCTGGCCGTTGGCTGTCAGGAAAAGGCCGAAGGGCCGAAACCGATGGGGTCGCTGGAGTTTACAGTTGAACCCGATACACTTGTGATCCCGCTTGGCCCCGGCGATTACACCATCTCTGTTAAGGCCAAAGAGACAGGGGGAGTAGCCGTCGATCTGACCAGTGCTACGGCTTCGATCGTATTTTTGGATGGGGCTCACATCATGATTGGTGAGCAGGATCTGACGGTCACCCAGCTCACCTGGGCGGCCCAGACCCCGGAGCAGGGCGGGCCGGTTGCTCCTCTTCTTGAACAGTTCTGGCACTTCGAAGCTGGCGAGGAGAAACCGCCCTTTGACCTTCCGATCAAGATCGGGGCAGAGCCGACCGCCCCCGAAGGGTTCACAGGGCTGTACTTGTCCAGCCTCTATCTTGGGATGGCAACAGCTCAAGGTAAAACAGGCTTTAAGGTCGAAGTCACGTATGAGGCAGCGGATGCCAGCGGCAACCTGATCACAGGTTCCTTCTTTCTGGGGATCAGGGTTCAGGAGACGTAGGGTGACGGTTTATCCGCCGCCGTCCTTTCGGCCGGGAATAACCCCCCGCCCTACGGAGCTATAAGCTGGTCGGCCTTCGGGAGGGCGGGGATAGCACCTTTTCTGGTTGTGGCAATTGCCCCGGCCTTATTGGCCAGCTTGAGTATCCCTTCCATAACGGCCACTGGTAGAGTTTCCATGGATGCCCCCTTCTCCATCTCCCTGAGTATTCCCCAGAGTAAAGCCGCCACGAAGGCATCCCCGGCTCCTGTCGTGTCAACGGCTTGAACCTCCAGCCCGACAGCCGTTAGATCGTCTCTTCCGTTTGTGAAGAAACAGCCTTTCTCCCCGAGGGTGACGACCGCCATTTTGGGTCCATAATGAAGGAGTTCTCGGCCCCCCCGGCCCAGGTCCTGGGTGCCTGTCAGGAAATGCAACTCCTCCCCGCTCACCTTGATGATGTCGCAAAGGCAGACCGTCGATAGTATCTGTTTCCTGGCCTCTTCGGCCGTCTCCCAGAGGTTTAATCGCAGGTTGGGGTCATATGAAATGATAAGTCCATGGTCCTCCGCGTACTCGACGGCCTTGAGCGTGGCGGACCTGGAAGGTTCAGATATGAGGGTTATGGAACCGAAGTGGAAGATTCTGGCCGACGCTATGTAGCCTTCGTCTATCTCCTCCGGTTCCAGCAGCATATCAGCGCTTGGATGTCTGTAAAAGGAGAAGCTCCTCTCGCCATCGGATCGGAGAGAAACAAAGGCCAGTGCCGTCCTTGCCCTCTTTTCGAATATCATCCGTGATGTGTCAACCCCGTTGGCCGCCAGGGTCTCCTTGAGAAAGTAGCCAAAGGGGTCATCGCCTACCTTACCTATAAAACCGACGTCAACTCCCAATCTTCCCAGTCCTGCGGCGACATTTGCCGGTGCGCCGCCCGGAGCCTTGATGAAACCCGGGGAGTCCTTCACATCAACTCCCGACTCCATGGAGACGAAGTCGATAAGCGCTTCACCTAACGTCACGATCTCTGGCATAAGGTTCCTCCTTCGAAATATCAGACGATGAATAGATCTCCCTCGGCAAGCAATATAAAGAAATTCCGACCTGATTGTCAAGTTTTGGGAGGAACACCGGACAACATTTACTTGACTTTTTACTTCTGATTAGGTAAATTAGATACTAAAAGTAATTAAATACACCGAAACTTAGCCCGCCATTTAAACTTCAAAAGGAGCTTAAGATGAAATTGAGGATCTGGTATGTCCTTCCCTCCGTGCTCTCTTTCTTCCTGTCCGTTCCACTGATGTCCGGGGTTGCAAGTGCCGACAGTGAGATCACAGAGTTCAGAGGGGGGATTCTCAGCGTACGGATGTCGGGGTCAAGCAGCTTTCTCTATGGGCCAGGGGCCTATTCTGCAGGTATGGGCGGCACCTTTTCAGGGGTGGTGAACAGAAGCGCCGGAGTTTTCTCCAACCCTGCAGGCCTCGGCTTTCTGGAGAAGTCAAATCTCACCTTTGATACCAATCCGGGGTTTATGATCGATCCGGCTCGGTTTTACGACATCCAGGGTAAGATTGATGAGGCTGTGGACGACGTGGTCAAGGATATGAGCCCGGAGGAGAAGAAGGGGACCGTTATTGAAGATATGAAGAAGAGAGGGAAGCTAAACTACATAGACTTCTCGATGAAGGGCGGCTTGAGCGGAGGGCTCCACACGGGGAGCATCGGGCTTGTCCTTCCGGGCCTGGTCTTTGGTGCAGGGGTGTATCAGCCCCTTAACCTCAACCTCTCAGCAGTCTGGACGGGCTTCAAGACGGCCATCGAGAACACGGAGGTCTCGGATGGTGACACCACGATCACGACGTTCCTGGCCACCACGGATGCAAACATCAACATGAGGACCCGGGTCAATCTCACCACCCTTGCCCTGTCCAGAGAAGTTGTCCCCGACTGGACAGTTGGTCTCTCTTTAGATCGCTATGATATGAGACTCTTAGTTGATGCGAAGTTTAACAATGAAGGGATGATCTCCAGCACGGCCAGGGGGGAGGAGGCCTTCGGTGATCCTACATTAGGCTGGTTGGGCCCAGGAAAACAGAACACGCTTGATGCTCTGATCCGTGGCGATTTCGAAGACACAGGCTGGGGAGTGAAGATAGGGACCTCCTATAGGCTGGGCAGACATCTAAGCTTCGATGGATTCCTCAATTTCCCTCCTTCGCTGGATCTGAGGGGGAGGTTGATGGTCAGCCATAACACCCTGGACGCCCTCAACCTTGAGGCCGAAGAGGGTGAGGATATACTGGATACAAGCAAACTTATCCTCTCACAGTTGACACGGACGAAGAACGCCACGACCACAAGTGATTACCTCCATATTAACCTCCCGAGGTCGTACAACCTCGGAGCCGCTTTTCATGCAGGTTCTTTCGCTTTCGTCCTCAATTACTCCCAATATTCTGGTGAGTTATCCTTTGATTACAGATGTGAAACGAAGGAAGCCATCACCCCACCACCAAGCGCTGCAAGCAGAGATGACTCAGTTGTAGTCCTTCACAGGGCGTATAGCGAAGGATTAAGGCTTAAGAACGGCATAAGGATGGGCTTGGATCTGCGCTATCTACGCTTCGGCGGCGGGGTGATATTTGCTGATGAGGTGTCTTCTGGCTTCAAAGACAAAGAAGGGAATCCGAGGGAGCCGGTCACCGATTTGCCCCTGCCCTTCTTCTCAATGGCTATGACCATTCCGATAGGGGATAATCTCAGGATAGGTACGGTACTGGTTGCATTACCTCTTATGGCATTGCGAACGTCGGTGGATTACAGTTTCTGAGGGAAGCCCTTCCACCCATTACGGAAGAAAGGAGCAACGATATGATCCTGAGGATGGGCAGAGTTACAAGGTGGACATCTCCTCTGTTGGCGGTCTTTACCAGCATTCTTCTTGTGGCAACTCCAGGTGCTGCCGAAACTGTTGACTTTGGCGGGCTCAATGCCAAGGTCCTGTCGAGTTCTGAAAACCTTACCGCCGACATTGTACTGACGCTGATCCCCCTGGAATTGCTTGGTCAGGACGAGGAGGTCACCATTCAATGGATGGGGGATGTTGAAGCCTACATGAGATACAGCCGCTCCCCTGGAGGTGGGAATCCTGCTAACTATCCTGATTCCACCGAGACTAAGGGAGTGGGCAGTCTCACCTTCAGGCCCGTAGATGAGGGAATGGGTATAGGACTTTACTACTGCGTCATCGTTTCTACGGATGGTACCAGGTCATCGATTGAATTCCAATTGGCGGTAGAGTCAGATGTTGGAGTCACGATGGTTGCACCTGTTGGCGAGGTGACTTCTCCTGCCCCTGTCTTCTCCTGGCAACCAAATCCTGGTGTCCCTTACTATCACATCATCGTTTCGGATCAACCTTTCGAGATCGAGAAGACCGATGGGGAACAGAGGGTCAAAGGTGCAAATGTAATTTGGATGGCCATCACACCCGAGAGTTCCCTTGGCTACGGTGAACCCGATCCTTCGGGTAGCTTCATTGGCACAGCACCGCCGCTCGTGGTAGGAAATACATATAACTGGATTGTGCTTAACAACTATGGGAACACCCTGGCGACCAGTTCGGAGGTGACCTCGACTCCGAAGGACTTCTGGCTGGTCAGGCCGGTGGAGTTATCGGCCCCGCAAAATATTTATCCGGCCAGAGGCGACTCCCTCAATTATGAGGACGATGAGATCATCACTTTCCAGTGGAGCGAGGTCCCCGAGGCCGTCTCCTATCATCTCTTTCTCTCGGAGTACAGGGAGGTGGTGGGAGGAAGTGAGGGCCTCTATCCGGTGTGGGACGCTGTCACGTCCAACACGCTTGTTGACCTGGAGGCCCGATATTTCCTGATCAACGCAAAGTACGTCTGGAAGGTGACCGCAGAGGACGGCGAGGGCAATGCGGCCACCTCTGATACCACCTCTTTTTTCTATGACATCCCCGTCGCTACGCTCGACATCAGGACAAGGGACTCCCACACAGGACAGGAACTTCCCTATACCTCCGTGAAGATCAGCCCCATAGATGGGTCTGTTGATATCACACCTATCCTCATAGACGAGACCGGACATTTTGAGAAGATCATCCCGGTCGGAACATATACCATCACGGGGGAAAAGGAAGGTTATGAGACTGAGGTCGATACGGTGGTTGCGGTTGAGGATCCCTATCCTGAGTCGGAGGATGAGAGGGGGGATGTGGAACACATCATATGGCTGTCACCAAGCCCAAGCCGATTCTACGGGACCGTTGTGGACAGCAGTGCAGGCAACATCCCTGTGGATGGGGCAACGGTGGGGCTGAGGTCATCGGATGGCGCTACAAAATCGGCCATTACCGACGCCAATGGGAACTTCAGCATCAGCGTCTCGGCCGGAGAGTGGGAGATAACCGCAGGCAAGACAGGTTACACCTCTACAACCCTTGCCAGATCGATAAAGAGCGGTGAGAACGTCAATCTGGATACCTTACAGATTGCTGAAAACAAGTTTCAGATCTACGGCGTCGCAACCGATCCGGATGGGAATCCCCTCTGGGGGGTTGAGGTGAGGGTGGAGGATACACAGGGGACGGTCTTCACGGATATGACCGATGCTGAGGGGTCATATGTGATAAAGGTGTCACCTGGTGAGTGGAGCCTCACGGCAAGCAAGCTGGGATATGTGAGCCCACGCCCCAGGAGGGAGACCGTATTGGGTGCAAATGTGAGAATAGATCTTGTTCTCTCCGCGATGGCAAACTTTATCAAGGGCAAAGTGACAGACGGTAAGAGCCCGATATCGGATGTGACGGTCGAGGCAGCCCCCAGCGTGGGAAATCCTGTTAGCACCTTAACGAACACCTATGGTGAGTATACCCTCAGTTTGCCGAGCGGCAGCTATGTGCTCACTGCCAGAAAGGCTGGCTATACCTCCCCGCCAGGTCTGAGTGTGACGGTGGGGGTGACGGTCTCGGTCGGAGAGACAAAGGCAGGGCTTGACTTCACGCTCGTACCTGACAACAGCGTGATACGCGGCAGAGTCACATCGGACGGTGTCGCAGGTATAGCAGAGGCACGGGTTGAGGCTGGTGGTAAGGTGACCTTTACCGATGCAAGTGGGTACTATGAGCTGAAGGTTCTTTCCGGCACCCACTTGATTAATGTGTCAAAGTCGGGCTATCTTTCGGGCGATCCACAGAAGATCACATTAGGCCCTGGGGAGACGATCTCCGGGATTGATTTTCTGCTGGTGCCAAATGCCAGTGTCATAAGCGGGACTGTGATGAGTGGAGGTTCCCTGGTCTTTGATGCTACTGTCAAGGCGGAAGGGGTTGCTACCGAAGTTACGACAAGGACCGATGCCATGGGTGAGTTCTCACTCAGCGTACCTCCTGGAACATACGATATAATAGCCTCAAAGACGGGTTTCGTCCCGGATACCCTGAGGTCCGTAGTGGTCGGCCCTGGCGTGACGCTGGGTGGAAGGGACCTCCATCTGACGGAGTATATTGGCTACTTGAGAGGGACGATCACCGACGGCGTGAGTCCGCTCAGGAAGGTAGAAGTGACCATTCAGGGCCAGGGTGATGCAGCTCTGACCTATTCGACCGTCTCCGATGTTGCCGGCAATTTCATCGTGGCGGTCTTCCCTGAGTTGGCATATCAAATCTCTGCTTCCAAGGCGGGTTACTCCAGGGGCAGCGTTGAGACAGGGATAGTGCCTGTTGGGGGCACGGAAGCGGTCTCGATCGAGCTGGACGCTCTGCCTGCACAGATCAGCGGCAGGGTTGTAGACCTTAAAGGTAGCCCGATACCAGTGGCTACGGTGAAGGCCAGCAGAGAAGGGAAGGTCACATCCACCCTGACCGATGCGCGGGGAGAATATCGCCTGAGCCTTGAGTCTGGGACGTATACCCTCGAGGCTGCCAAACCCGGCTATATATCCCCCGGTCCGATGGAGCAGACCCTGCTTCCAGGTCAGAAGATGAGGGATGTTGATCTGAGTCTGAAGAGTAACCTATCTGCCATCATCGGGTCGGTAGTGGATGGGGTGACGGGGCTTGGAATAGCGGGCGTTCGAATAGTGGCGACGGAAAGTGCCACAGAGACCGGCGGAACCGTCTCTACTGCCGAGGATGGGAGCTTTAGCCTTTTGGATCTGCTTCCAGGGACCTACACTCTATCGCTGACAAAAGAGGGATACGTAGCCAGGGATGTACAGAACATAGCTCTACCCGGTGGCATCTCTAAGATGCTGGCTGATCTCCAGTTAACGCCGAAGGCGGGGTCCATAAGCGGAAGAGTTGAGGGACCGGCAGGAGCGACAGTTATGGCCACTCTCATTTCGACGGGTGAAACGGTGTATGGTGTGACAGATGAGACCGGGAGCTATACCATAGACCATCTCTCTATCGGGGATTACGAGCTCAAGGTCGTTATGAGGGGCTATTCCAGCAGTCCTGACTTGGTCTCCCTCTCCCTTGGTCCTGGCGAGCAACCGACCGACATAGACTTTGTTCTGGAGAAAAACCTCGGTTTGATAGGCGGCAGGGTATATCTGGCGTCGGACGAGACCATCGGACTGAAGGGCGTGATGGTCACGGCCGACGACGGGCTTGGAAACGTCGGGAGCGCAGTGACGGATGCCAGCGGGCGCTACAGGATTGAGAACCTCGCCGACCTGGAGCAGGTCTTCGCCCTAACGGCCGAGCTTACAGGATATCTATCCTCTATCGATACATTGAAGGTCGTCCTCGGGACCGAGGATGCAAATTTCCCCATGGAGCCGGTTCAGAGGGTTATAAAAGGAGCGGTGATAAACCAGAAAGGGACAACCGAAGGGTTGCCCCAGAGCATAAATGTGAAGGTTTCATCCGAGGATATCGGGACCAGGATTGTCACAACCGGAGAGGAAGAAGGTTATTCTTTCGTCATTTCCGGGCTTTCACCCGGTGCAAGTTACCTCATCGGTGCGGATATCATGCGCAAGGGCTATACTGCGATGCCGAAGTCGATCATGACAGGTGATGAGGATACTACGTTCACCCAGGTCATTGTGAACGTTCATACTGCTTCAATAAGGGGAGACGTTGGTGTCCAGGGGGCGGTTATCACCGTTACTGGCCAGGATCCAACCCATACATACAGTGTGATCTCCCAACCGGATGGGAGCTTCACCGTTTCAAACATGTACGATGACACATACAGGGTCAGTGCCAGCAAGCCGAAGTATATCTCCAAATCCCTGGATATTGCCGTCGGACTGGGAGAGGTGAAAGACCTCGGTGCCTCGCTTAAGCTCGAACGCGTTGAGATAACACTGACAGGCAGCGTGGTCGATTCGATAAGTGGTGATGGCCTGCCAGATGTACCTGTCGTGGCCATCTCTGCTGATGCTAAGAGCATGGGGAGTGATACCACCGATGAGAATGGAGATTATCGTATAGTTGGGCTTTCTCCTGAGATAGATTATATCGTTGCCACCAGCCTGGATCCAGAAGGTTATGAGAATGTAAAGGCCAGGGTGTCAGTGACAACGGTGAGCCCGGATCCGATAATATTAACGGTCGGCGTACATACCTCTTCCATCTCGGGAAGGGTCATCGAGGGCCAGACCGGTGAGGGAATTAAAGATGCTATAGTGCGTATTGATGGCTATCTGACCACCACTACGGATCCGGATGGTAATTATGCGTTCCTCAACCTGTATGAAGGCGACTATCAGATAACCGTTGAGAAGTCCGGTTACTCGGCTGTGGCTGAGCACGTGAGCCTTGGAAGGGATGAGGAAAGCGTGAGGGACTTCCAGATAAAGAAGCTCGAGTATACGATTTCGGGTTCGGTTACCTCTGGAGGGCTCAAGATCAGGAATGCGGTTGTGCGGCTTACCAGATGGGATGACGGGAGCTTTGTTGCTGCAGATACGACGGACCAGGCAGGCGGATTTGCCCTGACAGGTCTGACGCCGGATGTCCAGTACAGACTTACGGTGAGCAAGAAGGGATACGAGCGATATGAGACAGGTGCAATTGACATATCAGGAGGGTCACAAGTCCTTGATGTTGTCTTGATCCCCTCTCCGAACACGATCTATGGAACCGTCTATTATGAATCTACAGGTCAGACAGTTGCACAGGCTGTGGTGAGGGCTACGGACAGCTCGGGGAGGGCAGTGGTGGACACCACCGACGCCTTCGGAGACTATGCCCTGATGCTCCCCGCCGGCCTATATTCCCTGATGGCCCAGATCGGTGCCCTCGCCAGTCCCACTGAGAACGTAGTCGGTGGCGCCTTCCTGCTGAAGGATCTTAAACTGGTGGAAACGGCGTCTGTTCGTGGTACCGTCCTCTATTTGGATACACCTATTGCGAATGCAGTGGTAGTTGCGCAGAACTTAGAGAGCGGTGCACCCTCAGAGACCAGATCCGGGAGTGATGGCGCTTATTCTCTGGTGGGTTTACTTCCCGGAGCTTACCGGATCAGCGTGACAGCGTCAGGCTTTGCCATCGAAGACTCTCCAAGGGAGTTGAGCCTCTCATTTGGCCAAGCCGCGATCGTGGATTTCCACGGGAGAGGTATAAGCAACACCATAAGCGGTATCGTGACAGACGAGCAGGGAGAACCTGTGGAGGGGGCGACGGTCTACATCGTCACCGATGGCGATACCCTTACCACAGAGACGCTGGCAAACGGGTCTTTCGCTTTTGAGAAGTTGGTTGATGGTATCTATACCCTGTTCGCTGAGGCCTCAGGCTACCAGAGCAAGAGGGTCGGGGACGTCAGCGTCGCCAATAACCGTCCGGTCGCCCTCTCCTTCAGCCTGACGGCCATAAGCGGAACCATCTCTGGAACGGTCACCAACAGCAAGACAGGAACGGGCCTTGAAGGAACCGTTGTCTCCCTGATGGGTCCCGTATCCTTGGCTGATACGACCTCTTCGGACGGCAAGTATCTCTTCGCGGGGCTGAATCCGGGACAGTATGTGATCCGGGCCGTTAAACCGTCCTTTGCTGCTCAACCGGACAGTTTTGACATAACGCTTCCGCCGGGTGTATCTTTGAAGGGATTGGATTTCCTTCTCACCCCTGAGATAAGACTTGCTGATATTGAAGGTATTGTATCACATGGTCTTCAGGGGATTTCAGGTGCCGTTGTAATCGTCCGATCTCATGACCTTTCATTCACTGATTCTACGGTGACCGATACCCAGGGGAGATATCAGTTTACCGGGCTGATCACCCCTGAGAGTTACCGCATAGAGGTGAGGGTGAAGGGTTTCCCAGCGGCCTTTTCCGGTCTGATAGAGCTCACAGAGGCGGGTGCCAGATGGAACTATGACTTTCCGAGCGGACAGATCAAGTTCAAGCTGACCGAGGATGGTGTCACCCCTCTGGAGGGTGTCAACGTAAGGGTGAAGGGCGAAGGTGTGGATCTCAGCCTTGTGTCGGATGTTACGGGGATCTGCGATACACCTGATAATCTTCCGGCGGGGGACTACAGAATCAGCATCTTAGGCACTGGAGATAGAATACCGCCGAGGCCGTGGGTGGTGTCCCTAACTTCTGCCGAGGCCCGCACTGAGGAGATAATTCTTCCTTTAAGGCACGTTCCTGTTGTCTCGGCTGCTGCAACCGATAGCATCAGGATCCTGGTCTCATCGGCCATTGCCGATCCCGCCATCTGGACCAGCTTTGACCTCTACGTGAAGGGGGTAGGGCAGGCGATCTATCTGGCACGAGCAATGAAGCCGGAGGAGACGGCTTTCGTCTCAACCATCTACCCACAGAACAGGTCTGGAGAGTTAGGCTACTACGTTAAAGCGCAGGCTAAACTGAGACGTTTCTACTCAAAGCATGTAACCCCCACAGACGCCCTGCTGACTTATTCAGGTGAGAGCACCCCATATCAAGTGGAGATCACCTCCCAAGGGATCCTGGCAGTAGCAGAGCTGGAACCGAAAATCTCGGTTTTAGGACTTAATGGGGAAATTACACTTGAGGTTCACGGATACGATGAAATCGGGAGCCTGCTTGACCCTGTGATCTCGGAAGGGAGAGATGTGGTCTGGGAGCTTGTGTCTGATGATCCGCTCAACTACGGGGCCAGGGTGATACCCGAGGAGGATCCCCGTCGCGCGAGATTCAGTTCCGGGGAGTTCCCTGGCACCATCCAGGTAAAGGTAAAGGTAGGTCTGCACAACGTCTATGCGATTGCTGTGGCCACCGTCGATGTGAAACAGATCACGCTTGAGAAGGTTAAGTTCGTCGGCGATGTGAAGAAAGAGCTTGATGCCACGTTAACTCATCGTTTCTTTGTCAGCGGTGAGGGGACAACACCGGATGGCCAGAGATTTGATGTGTCAATTAAACCCACCTGGTCGGTCGAACCTGCAGGGGCAGGTACCATCGTAGAGGGAACCTTCGATCCGAGAGATTCCTATATTGGCGAGGCCAGGATCATAGCCTCCGTGAACGAGATCAAAACGGAGTGGTCGGTCTCAGTCTACCAGAAATTGATTCCGACCGATCGTGACGTGACCTTCGATGACGGGGAGGGCTTCTCGCTCACACTGCCCGGTGGTTCCGTGAGGACAACAACCCGGGCCTACCTGAGCAGACCAGGCATCCCTCCCATTAAGAGGTATACCCCGACTTCAGAGGTCCTCGGCAAGGTTTACCAGATCAGGCTCAGTGTGCCTAATCCGTTCAGAGATAGAGACTTCAAACTTAAGTTGCCACTGCCGGGAGGCATAGAACCACCAGAGAGGTTATCTATCAGATACTGGGATAAGGAGGAACTCGACTGGGTGAGGCTTGAAACAGAGTCGATCACTTCCGATGCAGGATCGTTTATCGTGGCAAAGGTGCCGGGGAGTATACTGGGTAAATACGCTCAATATGCGGTTATTATGGAATCCGAGCCCTTGGGCATCCATGATCTCTCTTTCAGCCCGAATCCTTTCTCGCCGCAGGTGGGGGATGGGTTGAGGATCTCCTACAGGTTGTCATCTGATAATGCGCGGACACCATTTGTGACGATCAGGATCTACAACATGGTTGGCGTGCTTGTCAAGACCCTGATAGAGAATGAGGACCAGGAGAAAGTCGAACAATGGGTCACCTGGGATGGGACGACGGATTCAGGGAGGGAGGCCAGGAATGGTCGGTACATTGTTCGTATCCAGGCAGAGGATGCCAGCGGAACGAAGGAAGTGGTGAAGACAATCGTCCTCGTCAAATAATGGAGGGAGGAATTCTCAGTAACTTCGTGGTGGTTGATAAAGATGGTTGTTTTGGAGTTAATAATCTTCTCCAAAGTTGATTTTCTATGGAAGGGGGGGAATATGATTGTTCTGATTGAGAGGAAGGAAAAGAGAAGGATTTTAAAAATCCTTCGAGGCAGCTCTCATCTTCTGTCTCTCACCGCTCGTCTCTCAATGATAGTGGCGGTCCTCGGAGTAGCCACAGGATTGTTCTCCTCGGTTTATGGTGGACTGGCTGGCATTCCTTCAGCCTTTGTCGATATTGGCTATGGGGCGCGCCCGATGGGGATGGGTGGGGCATATGTGGCTCTTGCTGATGACATCAACACTATCCTGTGGAATCCGGCAGGGTTGACCCGCCTGGCCGGCAGGGAGATAACCTTTATGTACGCCGACCAGATGGGACTGGTGCCGTACTATTTTGCTGCCTATGGGCAGAGCTTCTGGCAGAATCATGCCCACGGGGAGGCGATCATACACAGCGGAGACGAAGTGCTCAGCGAGACCACTCTGCTTGCCGCCTACGGGTATACCCCAGAGGGGGTTTTGGGACCTCCTCTGGACAGGTTGCGCTTAGGGGCGACCTTCAAGGTGAGGCTGTCCAGTTTCGGGGACAATTCTGATGGGGGAGAGGAGAGGAGCAGAGGGGATGGGTTCGGATTTGGGCTTGACCTTGGGGCCCAGTGGCGGGCGACCGATAAGCTGATCCTGGGCGTTCTGGCACGAGATATATTAAACACAGTTTCGTATAATAATGAGGCACGGGGCGAGAAATATTCTGAGTCGGTTCCTTCATCGCTGGTTCTGGGGCTGTCGACGAGTGCCTCGGAGCGGTTGCTCTTTGCGCTTGATCTGGAGAAGTCACTTTACGCAGATACTGATGATATAATTCACTTCGGGGCTGAGTGGATTCTGCTCGATCCCCTGACCCTCCGGGTGGGCTTTTCGCAGAACATCGGGCCAGAGATCTACCGAAGCTATTCGCTCGGACTGGGCGTAAGGCATGACTTTCGCGTTGGGATGGGTTTTCGCTTCGATTTTGCTTATATCTTCAATGAGGTAAGGGATACCTCCAGAGTCTCGACGACGCTCATATTTTGAGAGTACCCAACGGCTAAAAATTTAAGCCCCCGCGCTACTTATGGTGTAGGGG
>DTYK01000138.1 GCA_012961925.1 Candidatus Latescibacterota bacterium | reverse complement strand
TTAGTTCCACATACTTCTTGTTTTCAGCCATATTTGTCATCTCCTTGAAACAGATACCGCCATTTCATATATCTACGGGATAAACGAAGTAGTTCGTTTATCACCCCCAACCGGAACTTATTGCGCAGTACTTCGTTTATTTCCGACTCTTGACGAAGGCTTCTTCGCTTCCCTCACCGAAGTATCTATTTTCTCCTCCAACCCAAGCATATCCAGCGGACTCCGGATTCGTCCAAGCTCCTTCCTGCCCTTTCCCCCTCGCACCCGGATTAACCGCCGCTCCTCGTCTATGTCCTCCTTCTGTAACCGTACTACTTCGCTCACCCTAAGCCCTGCCGAATAGACCAACATGAGCAAAGCACGATGCTTCAGGTTGCCCACAGCTTCCAACAACCGCATCACTGCCTCCCGGCTCAGTACAGCGGGCAGCTTCCGTTCCTTCCGAGGACGGGGCACATCCGCTACCTCTCTTGGGACCTTAAGCACATGCTCGTAGAGGAACTTTATGGCGCTGACCGCCTGGTTGTGGTAGGACCACCATCCCTTGTACAACCGGGACACTCCAGTACTTTCCCTCAGGATGCCACATGCGGCCTTCCACGGTCCGAATCTTTTCCACCAGCACGGAATCGTAAGGAAAGGCCACATGTATCCGACCGTCTTCGCCAAGCGATATGAAGACCTTTGCCATGTCGCTTTTGTCTTAAGTCCTATGGAAAGTTAATGTATTCACATCGCAAAGTCAAGGGATTTCTCCAACTTCACATCTTTTCTACGATAACCAAATCTCTCTCCTTTGGAAAGGAGACCCTTACTCCCCTCATGGAAACATCAGCAATCATCCCCTGTGCTTCTGTCACTTCATCAGGGCCTTTATAAGCAATTAACCTCCCACCCCTCCGGAGAAAAGGTAGTGCCAGGACGACGAGCCGATTCAACTCCATTACCGCCCTGGCAACCACATAATCGAACTTGCCCGTGTAACCTTCCTGCTTGCCCAGATGTTCGGCCCTCTCACATAGGACGTTCACATCCTCTAACTGAAGGACATTCACTAACTTCCTGAGAAAAAGCACCCTCTTCCTCTTGGAGTCAAGTAGGGTCAGCCGTATCTGCGGGGCAACGATCTTTAGGGGGACACCAGGAAAGCCCGCCCCTGAACCCAGGTCAAGCAGACGCTTACCGAGAGAAAGATCGAGATGGGGGAAGGATACCAGGGAATCAAGGAAATGGTGAGCTACTATCCGCCCTTCATCCTTCCTTGAGATGAGGTTTACCCTCCGGTTCCATTCCAGAAGCAGTTCCCTGTATGTCAGAAAGGCCTCGAGTTGAGACCGGTTCAGCATTATGCCCAACCGCCGACAGCCTTCTTCCATCTCAGTTCTGATGCTACTTTCTCGTTCGGTCCCCACGTGAATTCCGCTCCCTTTTCAGTTTTTGAAGGTAGATGAGGAGAACCGAGAGATCGGCCGACCTGACCCCGGGAATCCTGGACGCCTGGCCAAGGGACTCGGGCCTTATGAGCATAAGCTTCTCCCTCGCCTCCTTGGACAGGGCCTTCATCGATTCATAATCAAGATCCTCCGGAAGCCTTATCCTCTCCATCTCCTTGAATTTTTCCACCTGGGATAACTGCCGCTTCAGATACCCCTCATACTTTATCTCGATCTGAACCTGATGGGCAACCTCAGGGTCAACAGGCCTCTCATCCCCTCTCAACGGTATGAGGTCGTCGTATCTTAGCTGAGGTCGCCTGAGCAATTGTGCAAGGGTCTCCGGCTCCTTAATGGGTGATAAGCCCCTCTCTATCAGGATCTTGTTGGCGTTGGTGGGATTGGTCCTTCTCCTCTTAAGCAGGGCGATCTCTGAGGAGATATTCTCCCTTTTCCTTTTGCAGCTTGCATATTCTTCGTCGGAGATCAACCCGAACCTGTGGCCGTACTTCATCAGCCGCAGATCTGCGTTATCCTGCCTCAGTATCAACCTGTACTCCGCCCTCGAGGTGAACATCCTGTACGGCTCCTCGGTTCCCTTGGTGACAAGGTCATCGATCAGCACGCCAATGTATGCCTCTGACCTGTTGAGCACAAAGGGTTCCTCGCCCCTTACCTTGAGTGATGCATTGATGCCGGCCATCAGCCCCTGGGCGGCAGCCTCTTCATAGCCTGATGTCCCGTTGATCTGACCGGCCAGGAAGAGGTTTTTTATGCTCTTCGTCTCCAGCCAGGGGTGAAGCTGGGTGGGAAGGACAAAATCATATTCTATAGCATAACCCGGTCGGGTGATCTCAGCCTCCTCCATCCCCGGGATTGTCCTGAGGGCCCTGAGCTGTATATCCTCCGGGAGACTTGTGGAGAGACCGTTTACGTACACCTCTGTTGTATCTCTACCTTCAGGCTCTATGAAGATCTGATGGCTCTCCTTCTCCGGAAAGCGGACCACCTTAACCTCAATCGAAGGGCAGTACCTTGGACCTGTTCCCACGATCTTCCCTGAGTAAAGGGGGGATCTGTCCAGAGCCCCCCTGATTATCCTGTGTGTCTCCGGTGTCGAGCGGGTGAGGTAACACGGAAGCTGCTCTACCTCGAGTCTATCGGTCCGATATGAGAAAGGCTGTGGATCTCCGTCACCCCATTGGGGTTGCATCACATCGAGATTCACTGTCCTTCCGTCCACCCTCGGAGATGTTCCCGTCTTCAACCTTCCCAGCCGAAATCCGAGCTCCCGGAGTGAATCAGACAGGCCGATCGCAGGAAACTCCCCGGCTCTTCCTGCAGGGAAGCTCGTCATGCCGATGTGGATCAGTCCGTTTAAGAAGGTACCAGGCGTAAGGATGACAACATGTCCACGTATCTCTTCACCGCTTTCGGTTCTGACGCCTATGATCTCATCATGCCGGACGATCAACGCCGTGACCTGTGCCTGCTTTATCCAGAGGTTTTCCTGTCGTTCCAGCTCTCTCCGCATCGCAGTCCTGTAAGCAACCCTGTCCGCCTGCGCCCTGGGGGACCAGACAGCCGGCCCCTTTGACCGATTAAGCATCTTGAACTGGATGCCGGTCTGGTCGATGACCCTGCCCATCTCACCTCCGAGGGCGTCTATCTCCCGGACGAGATGTCCCTTTGCCAGGCCGCCGATGGCAGGATTACACGACATCTGGGCAATGCTCTCAATGCTCATCGTGACCAGAAGGGTCGAACAGCCCATCCTAACAGATGCAAGGGCAGCCTCACATCCCGCATGCCCCCCACCAACTACAATGACATCATAGTCCATCTGGTCTCACCGGCCCGAATCTGATATTCTGATATAATGAAAAAGCTGCCGAGTAAGACGT
>DTYK01000137.1 GCA_012961925.1 Candidatus Latescibacterota bacterium | reverse complement strand
CGTGAAGCTTGTTCACCAGGCCGATCCCCCGGCCTTCCTGCCGCATATAGATAAGGGCACCCTTTCCTTCCTTATCTATCATCTGCAAGGCCTTTTCCAACTGCTCCCCACAATCACAGCGCTTAGAAGCAAACACGTCACCAGTGAGACACTCTGAATGAACTCGCACGAGGACGCTTTCATCGGTGGAGACATCCCCTTTCACCAGGGCCAGGTGATGATCCCCGTCTATGGTGGTCTCGTAGAGGTAGAGTCTGAAGTCTCCGAACCTTGAGGGTAAAAACGTCTTTGCAATACATCTGACAAGCTTCTCGGTCTTCCGCCGATATTCGATAAGGTCTTTGATGGAGATCATCCTCAGACCGAACTTTTTGGCTATCTTCTGGAGCTGGGGAACCCTGGCCATGGTGCCGTCTTCATCCATTATCTCGCAGAGGACCCCTGTGGGGTGAAAACCGGCCAGCCTGACCAGATCCACGGTTGCCTCCGTATGTCCAGCCCTCCTCAGAACACCACCTGGCTGGGCCCTCAGGGGAAAGACATGTCCAGGACGGGCAAAGTCCTCCGGCTTTGAGGTGGGATCTATGAACTTCTTTATGGTCAACGCCCTGTCCTGAGCTGATATACCTGTTGTCGTCCCCTCTATGGCATCTATGGTGACGGTGAAAGGTGTACCGTGAAGCGAGGTGTTTCGCGTGACCATCATCTCCAGGCCAAGTCTTTCAAGCTGGTCTGGTGTCGTAGGCAGACAGATCATGCCCCTTCCCTGTTTGGCCATGAAGTTGATCGCCTCGGGGGTAACCTTCTCAGCAGCCATGACGAAGTCGCCCTCGTTCTCCCTGTCCTCATCGTCCACCACAATAACCATCTTACCAGCCTTAATGTCCTCTATTGCATCCTCAATCCTGTCAAAATCCGGCATATACCTTCGCTCCTTCCAGGCTAAAGAGATCGCATATCACGGATCAACGCCGGGCCCCAGGGTCCTGTTTCTTCCCCTCTTTTATCCCGTATCTTACCACAGATTAACACAAGATTACAACGGTTTAACCTCAGAATCCCATCTGGTGCAGCCAACGCTCTGTGATCTTTCGGTCGGTTCGTCCTTCGGTAAGCCTTTCCAAATATCTTGCCAGTACGTCCACCTCAAGGTTAACTTTGCCACCGATCCTTTTCGATGAGAGCGTTGTGCTCTTCAATGTATGGGGTACGATTGAGACGGTAAACCTGTCCAATTCAACCCCGACGACCGTAAGGCTGATACCGTCCAGAGCTATCGAGCCCTTTGCTGCCACATATCTCTTCAGATCCTCCGGCATCTTTATGGTGAAGATCGAACCTCCGGCCGTATCCCGACGGCCTATGATGACCCCAACTCCGTCAACGTGGCCGAGGACAAAGTGGCCGCCAAGGCGGTCCGATGGATGGAGTGCCCTCTCTAAGTTCACCCTGTCCCCGACCTTCAGCTCTCCCAATGTGGTTCGCCTCAAGGTCTCCTCCACCGATTCGACGGTGAAGGTGCCGGTGTCGATGTCAATCACGGTATGACAGGCCCCGTCTATATTTATGCTGTCGCCGACCCCGGTACCATCAAGTACTTTCCTCGCTTTGATGGCGATCTTCTGTATCTCCGCTCCTCTCTGGAGAAGGAAGATCTCACCGACCTCTTCGATTATCCCTGTAAACAAGGTCTAACCCCTTAATATTGATTTATGTCACACTTTGGAAGACTATCCCCGATGCTATATGGGTTAGATTAAGCATTTGGCGTAGAGTACAAGATGAACTGCCCTTAAGCCTGAGCCGTAGAACCGTCCGGCGAACGGAGCGGCCGCCCTTCCGCTTGTTTGAGCCCCAGCGAAGGCGAGTTTGCGGAAGGGCAGCGGAGTGAGCCGATGACGGTTGGGGCGAAGACTTCGCTGGACTTGAAGCATTTTTTTAGAAGCTTTATACCTCCGCTCCATTCACAGGTAGGCGGTGTATATCAGATCCGTCCCACAGCGTCTTATGGATATCTCTTTCAGCACAGGTGCCTGCATTATCTGCTTAATGCCCAGATCAGAAACCGCCGGCGTCCCATCTCCAAGTAGTTTTGGTGCGATAAAGATCATCAACTTATTCACAATGCCGGCCTTAAGGGCCGACGCTGCAACACGGGAGCCGCCTTCGATAAGGATGCTGGTGATCTGCCTCCGCCCCGCCTCTTTCATCAGCTCGATCATATCCACAAGGCCATCCTTAGTGGAGGGTAACAGCCATACTCCGGCACCCTGTGCCTTCGCATCCTCTATCCTGTCCTTAGACGCCGAGGTCGTGGTGGCCAGAATTAGCCTGGCTCCCTGGAAGACTCTGGCATGAAGGGGTATACGAAGCTTTGAGTCCATAACGATCTTGACTGGAGGACGGCCCTTGATAAGATACGGGGAGAGCCGGGGATCATCCCTGAGGACGGTCTCCACACCAACCAGCACAGCATCCATATGGCTTCGCAACCGATGTACATACCTGCGAGAGCTTTCAGAGCTTATCCATTTAGACTCCCCTGTCCTGGTGGCAATTCGGCCATCAAGGGTTTGTGCCCATTTCAGTATCACGAACGGTAACCCCGTAGTGACATATCTTAAATAGATCTCGTTCAGTCTGCTGGCCTCTTTCTCCAGTTTCCCCACATCAACCTCAATACCTGCCTGGCGCAGTTTCGAGAAGCCATTGCCAGAGACCAACGGATTAGGGTCCTCCATTGAGCAGACGACCCTCTTGATCCCTTTACTTATGATAAAATCGGCGCAGGGAGGGGTCCTGCCAAAATGGACGCAGGGCTCAAGGTTCAGGTAGAGCGTCGCTCCCTCGCTCCTTGAACCGGCTTTTTGGATGGCACTGACCTCGGCATGGAATTCGCCTGCCTTTCGATGAAAGCCCTCTCCCACTACCCTGCCATCCTTGACCACAACTGCACCCACAAGGGGATTGGGACTCACCATCCCGGCTCCCTTTTTTGCTAACGTAAGAACCCTTCTCAAGTAGTCCTCATCCCTCATCCATCATCGCCACCATAAAAAACCCGAAGATCATCGTCTTCGGGGATTGTGTACATCTCTGGCAGGATGGAAAATAGCGATCCGGTCTGAGCAGAGCACCGATATGGAACTACTTCTATTAATAGGTCCTAAGTCTCCATCTGCCACTTTGATGATCCCTCTTCCATCCGGACTTTCACCGTCGGCACCGGAGTTCCACCGGTTCTGTCCGCGAGGTCGTTAACCTCGAAGACTCGCGGGCTTTCACCGCCGGTAAGGACTTCCACCTTTCCCCGAAGGATCGGATAAAATATAGCCCAAAATACCAGATATGTCAAGCGACAAAAATGGGGTTCCTGAAAAACAGTTTTTTAGCACCCTCTCAAAATGCTTAATAATATGACACTTAAGACCCTCTTGCAGGTTATAACTCACAATTATGGGACACCGCCTAATCTTTCAATATTTTTAGCCCTCTTTGCCCGTTCAAAGACCATGTTCTGGGCTGGAGACCACCCGTTCAGGAACGTTCTCACCGTCACCTTACCAGAATCCCATGCTTTCAGAAGTATAACGTATGTAAAGTTAAAAGTCAAGCCTGCTGCAAGATGATCTGACAGAACTTTAATCGTAGAGGGCGACAGTACCTCTAATGGCCTTTTGATACTTAAGCTCCGCAAAACTTTCTTGACGAGATGGTGTGTTGTATTTACAGTGGTTGATAGAAACAGGTCTGTGGGAACAAGGAAGATGCTTTTGATAAGATAGCCTATAGATATTGCTCACATCACCCTCCTGGTCGAGTCTGAACCTGGCCGGGGGTTTTTAATCTCTCCCCAAAAAATCCATTGACATCTCCCTCCTTTTATGCTATGCTTTTAAGGTAAAGGGCTGAGAAAGGAGGCCGCGGCGGGGACTTTTTCGTCTTTATATTGTGTTTTTTTAGGTAAAAGGAGGGGCTTTGAACCGTGCAATTTGTCTGGAAGCTAAAGCCATTCAATAGATTACTGAGGGACAAGATAGCAGCAGAGCTGAGGATCTCTTCCGTGCTCGCCACCCTCCTGGTCAACAGGGGGGCTGAGGACCCGGAATCGGCCAGGAGGTTTCTGGATCCGCAGCTGGAGCATCTCCACTCACCATTCCAGCTCGTAGACTGTGACAGGGCAGTCGAGAGGATACTGGTGGCATTAGATGCTGGTCAACCGATCGCCGTCCTCGGAGACCAGGACACCGATGGTGTTGCGGCCACTGCATTAACGGTTCGTACATTGACCGACCTCGGGGGAAAGGTCTCCTATTATATTCCCGATAGGATGAAGGAGGGTTTTGGACTGGGAAAGACCTCCATCGAGATGTTGGCCCAGCGCGGTGCCAAACTCATAGTCACAGTGGACTCAGGGATGTCAAACCACGATGAGGTCTCCTATGCGAAGAAGCTCGGGGTCGACGTTATAATTACCGATCACCATCAGCCATTAGGAAGTCTTCCCTCCGCCCTGGCGGTGGTAAATCCTTTGAGAGACGATTGCCCCTATCCTTTTAAGGGTTTGACAGGGGTGGGCATAGCCTACAAATTATCCCAGGCCATCGCCATGAGGAAGTTGGACATATCCGCCTCCCAGTGGTATGGCGTTACGGAAGACCTGCTTGCTTTGCTGCTGGTGGGCACTCTTGCAGACAGGGCACCGCTTATCGAAGAGAACAGGGTGTTTGCAAGGTACGGCATCCACGCCCTCATGAGGACATTCCAACCATGGGCCAAGACCGTCAGTAAGGTGACAGGGGCTGGTTTGGACCATCGGTCGTCCTCTTCGCTCTTCTCCTCCATTATCCCGCTGCTCTCCGCCGGCAGATCCAAGGGAGGTGCCAACCCGGCCTGTGAGTTGCTGTTAACGGATGAAACGGACCAGGCCGAGCAACTGGCCTACGAGCTTTTCGAAGCGAGCCGGGATTGGTACGAAAGGGCAAAGGGGGCATACGACAGATTACAGGCCAGACAGCAAGAGGATCCATCGTTGAAGGTGATCATAACGATAGATGAACGGGTACCGGTGGATGTTTTGGGCTACTGTGCAAACAGGTTGAAGGAGAGGTTCTTGCGGCCTGCTGTGGTCATCGGTTTCGCAGGAGATCGAGCCATAGGGGAGATCAGAGCCCCTTCTGAACCTGGCCTATTGGATTTTCTGAAAGATTGTGATGATCTCCTCCTCGACTACGGAGGCCATAAGGCGGCCGCGGGCTTCTCCCTGGAACGTCAGAACATCGGTGAATTTGCCGCCAGATTGACCCAGTATGCTGAAAGATGGGACCATGGGACCTCTCCGACACTGGAGATAGATAAAGAACTCTCCCAGGCAGACCTTAACCCGGAGATGATACAGCAGCTACGCACCCTTGCCCCCTTCGGGGAGGGAAATCCAGAGCCTCTGTTCCTGACCAGAGATGTCTACGTGGCAAAGCAGGACGGAGGCTATCGTATCCTCGGTTCAAACCTCCTGCTCGAGGAGAGAAGGCCGGGTCTCCCCTGGCCCTACCCCCTTGACGAACCCGTTAAAGTTGATATAGTCTATCTTGTTGATGAGTCCGGAAGACTCCTCTTGAAGGACTTCAGAGCAACTGAACGACACTGCAGTCCATAGGAGGTCTGAACATGACTTTCTCTTCTGAACCCTATATCCGGAAAATTAACACTGAATATTATCTTGATATAATCTAACATCCATCGGACATAGGCTGTTTCGGTATTCATACAGTGTTTTTTTCCGGGTCTGGGTTTGACCGGTATCCGGGACAAGTCGGTTTTTTTATCCTTGCATTTTCATGCGTTTCAAATTATAATAAATAGAGGTATGTTACAGGAGCTTTACATCAGAAACTACGCTCTGATCGAGGAGTTACGACTGGAATTCTCACCGGGTCTTAACATCATCACCGGTGAGACGGGCGCGGGGAAGTCCATCCTTATAGGAGCACTCGGCCAGATCCTCGGTGAAAGGGCAAGCGTTGATATGATCAGGAGCGGGGCGGAGAGATGTTTGGTGGAGGGAGCCTTTGAGCTTGAGGATACGCATCCCGTGGTCTCAGTGCTGAAGGGATACGGGATCGATTTAGAGGATGGCCGGCTGATCCTCCGAAGAGAACTCTCCCGGGAGGGGCGGGGGAGGTGTTATGTAAACGACCTCCCGGTAACAATCCGCACGTTGAAGTCCATCGGCGATCTACTGGTGGACCAACATGGACAACATGAACATCAGTCGCTTCTGAAGGTGGAAAGCCATGTGGACTTTCTGGACAGATTCGGAGGGATTGCAGAACTGGTTGAAGAGTTAGGGGAAAACTACGATAAACTCGTATCCTTACGGACAAAACTTGAGAAGTTAAGAACGGACAGAGCAGCGAGGCAGGAGAGAAAGGAGCTTTACGAGTTTCAATTAAAGGAGATCTCCGACGCCTCTTCTGATCTGGAGAGGATCGAAGAGCTCCAACAGGAACTCTCGGTCCTGCAAAACCGGGAGAGATTGGCTGAAGATATAGCCCAAGTCTATAATCTGCTCTACGGAGCGGAGGATTCGGTGGCCGATCGTCTCGGGATCGGTGCCAGGTGGCTGAAAGATGCCGTGGAAGTGGACAGTGTTCTGAAGGAGAAGCTGGAGGCATATAACTCACTGCTGTATGGGGTAGAGGACCTTGGCTTCTTTCTGCGCAGCTATTCCCAGGGCCTGAGGGAGGATCCACAACGTCTTGAGGAACTTCGTGAGAGACTGGCTTTCCTGGAGAGGCTCAAGAAGAAGTACGGCGGAAGCGTTGAAAGTGTTTTTGAAAGAAAGGCGTTCTTAGAAAAAGAACTCTCCCTCTCCGATGACATCGACCGTGAGATAGAAGAGATAGAAAAGAACCTGCACGAGGTATCAGAACGGTTCTCAGAACTATGTACCGGAGTTTCCAGGAGACGCCGGTCAGCGGCAGAGCACCTTGCAGAGCAGGTTGAAAAATCCTTAACCGAGCTCGGTATGCCGGATGCAAGCTTTAAGGTCAATTTCATCGAAAGGGAGGATCCATCCGGTAATGTGGAGATCGACGGGAGAAGGTTTAATGCCGGACCGAAAGGGATCGAAGACATCGAGTTTTATATCTCGACCAACCCAGGGGAGGAGATGAAACCCCTGGTTAAAGTGGCCTCCGGTGGAGAGATCTCACGTATCATGCTCTCCCTCAAAAGCATACTGGCAGATGTTGATTCCATACCTACGCTGATCTTCGATGAGATAGATATCGGAATCTCAGGAAGGATTGCAGAAGCGGTTGGCAGAAAACTTAAGGATTTATCTGAGTCGCATCAGACCATATCAATAACCCATCTGCCTCAGATAGCCAAGATGGCTCAGCGACATATCTCCGTATTCAAGGAGACGGAGGGAGGCAGAAGTGTAACCCGTGCTGTACCACTTGAGGACGATCAGAGGGTGAGGGAACTGGCAAAGCTCCTTGGCGGAGAGGTGATCACCGAGACCACCCTGGAACATGCAAGGGAGATGCTGGGGCAGGGGAACGCCGGGGCATAGGGATAACAAAATTTCACGACACCGAACGGATTTTCCCCCAGGAGGATACGAAACGTCGCGTTCTAAGAGATTCATCCCGATGACGTCACATGCTATTGCAAACTGGTTTGCAATAAGTCGGATCGTCCTGATTCCGGTTCTTGTGGTCTCTATCGTACGTAGTTGGACCGGTGGGTCTTATCTTACGTTCGCACGGGTAATTTTTATTTATGGGATGATCAGTGATATACTGGACGGGCGAATAGTGAGCCGAACCAACAGGGACAATCCTATAGGACGTTTTCTTGACCCCCTGGCGGACAAACTGGGTCTGGGGGCCGCTTACATAACGCTGTCTCTGGCGTGGCACAATCCTCCCCTCTGGCTGACCGCTATCGTAGTGGGACGTTTCGTCCTGTTGCGCTCTTTGTGGCTCATCCCCTTTCTCCGGTCTGGACAGAAGCTTATGTATTATCTCAAACAAAACAGCATCTTGACAAGGCCAAACCTGCTGGGAAAGGCCTCCTCGTGGTCTCAGGCCATATTGGTGATACTGGTCCTGTTTTCATTTCCACAGAGCCTTCTGGTGCCAATCTACTTCATTGTCGCATCGCTGACAGTGGCTGCCGGCGGAACCTATCTCATACTCGGGATCCGAGAGGCCGGGAGTCTGACCTGAAAAATATGAACCCGTCCCCAATTTTGAAAAATTACCAATGGCTCAGGGACTTCGCCCTAAAAAAAGGAATCTCTCTGTTTGGCGTTGCAAGGCTCGATGATCTGGAGTCCGTGCGTTCCAATTTGGCATCTCTGGAGTGGCCATCCAAACCGTGCTATGCTGTCTCCCTGGGCGTTCGTCTGAGTCACCAGGTTATCGAAGGCATTCAGGATGAGCCTACACTGCTCTATTCCTGGCATTACAGGCAGGCCAACATCTTTCTGGATCGGATTGCATTTGAAATCTCTCTGCTTATACAGGATCAGGGGTACCGTGTTTTACCCGTCCCAGCATCCCAGATAATCGACTGGGAAAGACAGGTCGGCCATCTATCTCATAAACATGTCGGTGTCCTTTCGGGCCATGGATGGATCGGAAGGAACAATCTTCTGGTGAATCCCCAATTCGGTGCCAGGGTCAGATACGTGACGGTCCTGACCGACATACCCCTGAGGACTGACCGCCCGGTAGAGGGGTGGTGTGGAGATTGTCGTGCCTGTATCGGTGCCTGTCCAGCACAAGCCCTTGGAGAGTTACCTGCCGACTATGACTTTCAGAGATGTTTTCAGAAGCTGAAAGAGTTTCGCAAAAGGGTTGGCCATTACATCTGTGGGGTCTGCATAAAGGCTTGCAAAGGGGGTTATGCTCTTACGAATTGCCGGCGATAGTCTCATATCAGATGAGAACTCTAAGGTTATGGAGAGAAAGATGGATATAAGTGACTGGCGCAGCAAGATCGATGCCCTGGATGAGGTCCTCGTCTATCTCCTTAATCGACGGGCCCAATATGCCCTGGAGATAGGGAGGATAAAGAGGGAACAGGGTGGTGAGGTCTATTCGCCTGAAAGGGAGAAAGAGGTTTTGGGGGTAGTCCAGAGGCTGAACAGAGGGCCCCTCGATAACGGGGCAATCAAGCGGGTGTTTCAAAAGATCTTAGAGGAGTCACGAAGGTTGGAAAGCAGAGATGTAGAGGGATGAGGAGGAGATGGCAATGATAGTCATCCTGCGTGCAGACGTTCGAGATGAGGACGTCAAGGAGGTCGTGGACAGCCTGACGGGAGCGGGATATCGCGGTGCTGATATCTCAAGAGGCGTGGAGAAAACCGTCGTCGGGGCGATTGGAAGGCCTACCAAGGACAAAGGGCTGATCGCTGAGCAGCTTAAGGCGTTACCTTTCGTTGAGGATGTTGTGCTGATCTCAAAACCGTACAAGCTTGTGAGCAGGGAATTCCACCCTGAACGAACGGTAATCAAGGTGGGTGATGTTGAGATCGGAGGTGAGCAGGTGGTGGTGATGGCTGGGCCCTGTTCTGTGGAGTCACGGGATCAGTTGCTCTCCGCTGCCAGGGTGGTCAAGGAGGCGGGCGCGCATATCCTGCGGGGTGGGGCGTTCAAGCCGAGCACCTCACCTTACAGCTTTCGAGGCCTCGGAGAAGAAGGTCTTAAGATCCTTGCCGAGGCGAGAAATGAAACTGGCCTACCCGTAATCACAGAGGTGATGGATACACGGGATGTCGAACTGGTCACCCGGTATGCCGACATCTTACAGATCGGTACAAGGAATATGGCCAATTTCTCATTGTTACAGGAGGTAGGTCACACCGAAAAACCTGTGATGCTTAAACGAGGGATGTCATCCACCATTGAGGAGTGGCTTCAGGCGGCCGAGTATATCGCTGATAAAGGTAACTTCAATATTATCCTCTGCGAACGGGGAATCAGGACATTTGAACCGTATACCCGCAACACCTTCGACGTCAATGCGATACCTGTGGTTCACCAATTAAGCCATCTGCCCGTCCTCGGCGATCCAAGCCATGGGACCGGAAGGTGGCGTCTGGTTGCTCCCATCTCAAAGGCAGCGGTGGCGGCTGGTGCTGATGGCCTGCTCATCGAGATCCATCCTAACCCAGCCAAAGCGTTAAAGGACGGCGCTCAGTCGCTTACCTTCAGTGATTTTGGGAGACTGATGAGGGAATTGCAACCTCTGGTCGCTGCGATCGGACGAAGGCTTTAGGAATCCCTAAGATCAAATCACAGGAGCTAAAGGTTGAGGAATTTTCAAAACATCACAATCATCGGTGTAGGCTTGATAGGTGGGTCCCTGGCAATGGCATTGAAAAGACTTGGATCAGGCCTGAGGATTACCGGGATCAGTCGGCGTCCAAGCCTCGAAAAAGCAGGAGAGTTAGGCGCGATAGACCAGGGTTACGGGTATGAATCCCTTGAAGAGGGCATTCGGGAAGCGGACATCATCTTCCTCTGTACACCTATATTCCGCATAATCGAACTGCTGGAGGATGTGGGAAGATACGCCAAGGGAGGGGCAATCGTAACCGACGTCGGCAGCACCAAAGCCCGGATTGCCTCCGTTGCCAAGGAGGTGCTTCCTGGGGATATCTATTTCATAGGCGGCCATCCAATGGTTGGATCTGAGAAGAGCGGTGTGATGGCTTCCGACCCTTTTCTCTTCCAGAACGCCATCTATGTGCTCACTCCCGGCAAGAACGTGCCGGTGGAAGTTTCCGATGCCTTTTCAGCTTTTGTGGAACGATTAGGTGCAAGGGTTGTCCTGATGGGCCCCCACACACATGACATGATAGCGGCAACAGTGAGCCATCTGCCGCAGATGATGGCCATCGCCCTTGTGCGAATGGTCGGCGAAATGAACCAGCAGAACCCGCTGTTCCTCCGTCTGGCCGCAGGTGGCTTCAGGGATCTGACGAGGATCGCTTCAAGCCCTTATGAGATCTGGAAGGATATCTGCGGAACAAACAGGACGGAGATCACCTGTATGATCGACCGTTACATTACGGAGCTGGAAAAACTGAAGGGGAGAATAGGGAGTGATAAGCTATCCGAGGACTTCCGGATTGCCAACATCACCCGTAGTGCAATCCCCAAGGATTCCAAGGGCTTCCTCAGCCCCCTTTATGAGATCGTTGTGGTGGCAGAGGATAAACCAGGCGTCATCGCAGAGATCTCAGCGACAATAGCCCAGGAGAACATCAACATAAAGGACATCGAAGTCCTGAAGGTGAGGGAGGGAGAGGGTGGAACCATCAGGCTCGCCTTTGAAAGCGAAGAGGCTGCAGACAGAGCAGTAGCCTTACTTAGTCAGCGGGGCATTCAGGCAAGGAGAAGATGACAACGTTCGGATATTTCCCGTAAAATGGAGCTGAAAGTTGACTGTTAGATTGCTCAAGAAGGCCAGGTGTATTGATCTGGTCGATGCACTCAGCGATGATTACGAAATAGTTGCGCCTGTCCGGAAGAAAGATGACACCCTGTTTGAGCCCCTATCAGGGGGCGCGGAGATGGATCTTGACTACTTGAACTCTCCTGTAGCACCGAGGGAATTCCTTCTCCCACAAGATGAGACGGTCTTCGAATACTCCGATCCTGAGAACGGAACTACCTTACAACCGAAAATCAAAGACCGATGCCGGATCATTCTGGGGATCAGATCCTGTGATCTGAACGGCATACTGCTGCTGGACAGCGTCTTCTCCAAAGATATCCCGGATCTATATTATCTGAACCGAAGGGAAAAGACCGTCTTCATAGCAATGGCCTGCAATCAGCCTGGAAACTCCTGTTTCTGCAGCTCATTGAAGACCGGCCCGTCTGCCTCAGAAGGCTACGACCTTCTCCTAACAGACCTTGGCGATGAATATCTGGTTGAGGTTGGCTCGTCCAGAGGAGAGGAGATCGTAAAGATCGGAAGGGGTCTCTTCGGAGAGGCAGGGGAACCTGAAATAAAGAGAAAGGCTGACCTGCTTGCTATTGCACTGGAAAGCTTCGTCCTCCGTGTGGATTTCCAGCGGGTAACTGAACTGATGAAGGGGCTTTTTGCCGATGGGATGTGGGAGGACATTGCGGAAAGATGCCTGCGTTGTGGAGGTTGTAGCTTCGTCTGTCCGACCTGCCACTGCTTCAATCTGTTTGACAGGCAGCTTTCGGAAACATCAGGGAAAAGGACAAGAGGTTGGGACTCCTGCCTTTTCTCCGGCTTCACCAGAATGGCCGGTGGTATCAACCCCCGCGGCAGCAAGGTGGAGAGGATAAGACAACGATTCTTTTGCAAACTCGTCTATTACGTGGAAAAATACGGGGCCTATGGGTGTGTCGGGTGTGGCCGTTGCACTGACACCTGCCCAGGCTACATAGATATAGCCCAGGTAGTAACAAGTGTCTCTCTCCGTTCGAAAGGGTATGAGGTCGATGTTGGGGCTAAACCTGAACGCTGACGAAAAGGGAGGATGGAGGTGGCTAACAGAGAAAATCCATATCTGCCCTATCCCGCCGTCATCCAGAGGGTGAAGGAGGAGACCTCTGACATAAAGACCTTCTCTCTCGCATTCAAGGACAAGGCTCGTCAGACCACGTTTTACTATAGGCCGGGACAGTTCGTGCAGGTCTCTATCCTTGGTCTCGGTGAAGCGCCCATCTCCCTCTCCTCTGCCCCGTGCTGTAATGGTTCCTTTGAACTGAGCGTGAAGAGGTCGGGCAGGTTGACCGAAAGGTTACACCAGCTTAAACCAGGGGATGAGATCGGCATCAGGGGGCCGTATGGGAATGGCTTTCCCTATGAGGAGATAAAAGGGAAAAACATAGTATTTGTGGGAGGCGGGATAGGACTTGCGCCCTTGAGATCGTTGATTAACAGCATAATCGCCAACAGGGATGATTTTGGTTCCCTCCAGATACTTTACGGAGCGAGGACCCCGGCAGACCTCGTCTTTAAAGACGAACTCAACTGCTGGTCGGAAACGGATGGGGTCGAAGTGCTGGTCACCGTCGACATAGGGGACGAAAGGTGGACGGGCAATGTTGGCGTGGTGACAACGCTGTTTGCCAAGACCCGTATATCCGCTGACAATACGGCCGCTTTCATCTGTGGTCCTCCCGTGATGATCCCGTTTGTGATAAGAGATCTTCTTGAAATAGGTCTCCCCGAGGAATGGATAATCTGTACCCTTGAAAGGCACATGAAGTGCGGCATAGGAAAATGCGGGCACTGTAATATAGGATCAAAATATGTGTGCCTTGACGGTCCGGTCTTCAACTATAGAGAATTAAAACAGCTACTTGAGTCGTTTTGAAAACGTCAGTGAAACCACTACCTCCCCTTAGTGCCTCTAAGATCTATGACTTCAAACCACTGTACGCAGCACTCTGGCCGGCCATGGGTGCCGTGCTTCACAGATCGTCGCCTCACCATGAAAAGTCCCTCACCTGCTGGAGGAAAACCTATCCTTCAGGATGTTCTGCTGCCCCTTTAACAACCCACCTTTGAGAAGGAGCGTTTGAAAACACATTGGTTACCGGGATAGTCCTCGCAGGAGGAAAGAGCAGTCGTCTTGGTCAGGACAAAGCCTTCGTCAGGCTGGGCGGCCGTTCGATGCTTGAGAGGATCACAGAAGTGCTATCTCAGGTCTTCGAGAGGATTATCATAGTCACCTGTACTACCCTGAAACATCCAAGGCCTGGGATAACTGTGATACAGGATATAATTCCGGGCTGTGGCCCGCTCGGTGGGATCTATACCGGTTTAAAACGGTCTCCCAGCCAATACAGCTTCATCACCGCCTGTGATTTGCCCTTCATCAGACCCAGTCTGATAAACTATATGTTAGAAGGACTGAAGGATTACGATGTGATCGTCCCCAGGGTGGGCGAGCGCCTTGAACCCCTCCATGCGATATATTCGAAGAACTGTATTGCCCATATAGAAAAGCAACTGCATGCAGGTCCCTTCAAGGTGACAGGCTTCTTCCCCAGGGTGAAGGTCCGGGAGATCAGCCGGGAAGAGATTGAGAGGTTCGATCCTGGTATGCTCTCCTTCTTCAACATAAATACGCCCTCTGACCTTGAGAAGGCCAGACGAATGCTGGAAAGACAATCCCGGTAGCTCTTTATGGATGATCGGTCCAAATATTCCCTTGACTTGAACCTTTGTTTTTCTTATCT
>DTYK01000136.1 GCA_012961925.1 Candidatus Latescibacterota bacterium | reverse complement strand
TATCCCTAATTCCCTTATCCCGAAGGGTATAAAAATGGAGAAGATATGGCATTGATTTCTGTTGAGGAACTGGAGAGGAGCGGAGCTAACCCATATGAAGTCGCAATAGCAGCATCAAAGAGGGCCAGAGTACTGAACGAACTCCTGAGGAGGAGAGGCAAACTGGATGTGGGGGAGGAGGATAAACCGGCGGTTGTTGCTTTAAAAGAGATGGTCGAAGGACGGATAAGATGTGTTTATTCCAAGGGGCGTGGATAAGGTGTTATCTGAACGGAAGATTTTAGTGGGTGTGACGGGCTCAATAGCCGCTTATAAATCAGCCGAACTGGTAAGGAGGCTTAAAGGACAGCAGGCAGAGGTGATTGCTGTGATGACCAGGTCTGCCGTGCGGTTCCTTTCGCCGCTGACTCTTGAGACCCTTTCCGGGAATCCGGTGGCAACAGATCTCTTTCCAAAGGAAAGGCCATATGGGACAGGACATATATCGCTTGCAGAATGGGCTGATCTGGTGGTAGTGGCCCCGGCCACGGCAAATATCATCGGGAAAGTTGCCTCTGGAATAGCTGACGACCTCCTTTCAACCGTCATTATGGCTACAACTGCCCCCGTGATCCTCGCCCCAGCGATGAACGTGAACATGTACAACAACCCGATTGTCGGTGAGAACATCCGAAAGCTCCGCCTTCATGGATATGGGTTTGTTGAACCCGAGATCGGAGAGCTGGCCTGTGGCACGGTAGGCCAGGGACGTCTGGCCGCCATAGAAAGGATCATCGATGCCATAATCGATGGACTGGACATCTCCTCCCAATTGGCAGGGAAGAAGGTCCTTGTGACGGCCGGTAGGACAGAAGAGGATCTCGATCCGGTACGTTTTTTGACGAATCGCTCTACTGGCAAGATGGGGTATGCCCTGGCAGATAGGGCAAGGCGCCGGGGGGCCGATGTCCTTCTGGTGAGTGGTCCATCATCATTACCGGTCCCCCGAGGCCTTCGCTTCGAATCCATCCGTACAGCCGAGGAGATGAGGAAGAAGGTCAAGACAGCCTTCCCATCGTCGGATGTCATCATTATGTCCGCCGCTGTTGCTGACTTCCGACCCAGACAGATCTCGGCGGCCAAGATCAAAAAAGGCCCCCAGGAAGTGGAATCCGTGTTTTTAGAGTTGGAAAGGACGGTCGATATCCTCTCGGAGATCGCCGGGCAGAAAGGGGATAAGATCCTTGTCGGATTTGCCCTGGAGACGGAAAACGGATTGATGAACGCCCGGAGTAAACTAAGGGAAAAAGATCTCGATCTTGTGGTCCTTAATGATCCGTCAGGATTTGGAAGTGATACAAATAGGGTGACCCTGATAGATCGAAGCGGGAACATCGAACAACTTCCACAGATGACCAAGGTCGAGATAGCAGACAGGATTCTCGACAGGGTGGTCGAGATCATCAGAAAAGGAGGCAAAAAAACTTAGGGCGGCGGTTCAGTCGCCGACGTCCCTGGTTCCATTGGTTAAAACAGAATGCAGCCCGCGAAAGATATGGCCCAAACGGAGCAGATCTTACAGGTAATTCGGCTCGCCAGAGCTTTTTTCCGCCAGAGGGCGGAGATGGGTGAAGAATACCTCTTCGGCCACGTTGATACATGGCCGGAGTTATCGATGAAGACCCTTTATGAATCGATGGAGGCCTGTCAGAAGTGTGGTCTTGGTGGTGGTAGGACCAACCTGGTCTTCGGAGACGGTGATGAGCACGCAGATATCATGTTCATAGGAGAGGCTCCAGGGAGGGACGAAGATCTACAGGGTAAGCCTTTCGTGGGTAAAGCGGGTCAGCTATTAACCCGGATCATCGAGTCGATAAAACTCGGCCGGAGTGAGGTTTATATCACCAACATAGTGAAGTGTCGTCCACCCGGTAACCGAGATCCTTCGCCCGCTGAGATAAAGGCATGTCTGCCCTTCCTTCATCAGCAAATAGGTATGGTCAGGCCAAAGGTGATCTGTGCCTTGGGCAGGATAGCAGCTCAGACTCTGCTGAGGACACAGTCTCCCATATCGGGGCTGCGGGGGAAGGTGCACATCTATCACCCCTATGGCTCCAATCATGGAATCAAGCTAATAGCCACCTTTCATCCTGCAGCTCTTCTGAGAAACCCCCAATTGAAAAGGGTGGTATGGGAAGATGTCAAACTCCTCCGGAAGGAGTACGACGGCCTTATAATCGAGTAGCTAAGTCTTTCGACCTCAAACCGACAAGGTTTACCTCAAATTGCAAAGCACAGAAGTCCTTACCATTCTTACTCTTCATTTTCTTTGCTTGCTCAAAGAGAAGGAGGGGGAGAGCCCTTCCGGGCTCGAAGGGCAGCCCGAAGCCTTCGCCCCAATCATCGAGGGCAGAAGCCCTCTCCCACAAATGTGACTCACTCCGCTGCCCTTCCGCAAACTCGCCCTCGCTTC
>DTYK01000135.1 GCA_012961925.1 Candidatus Latescibacterota bacterium | reverse complement strand
CAAGATTAACCGGTTACAACTTTTTTCAAAGAGCTAAAGTGTTACGAAAAGAGGGAATATTGAAAGTCATGAAAAAACTCGTATCCATCGGAGACCTGGAATGGCTTCGGAATAAGATCTTGGCCCGGATCGATGAGGGGGAAACAGTTGTCCAGGTCTGCATGACTGGTTGTCGTGCTTATGGTTCGGCCGAGGTCATGGAGGCCCTTGAAGAGGAAGTTAAGAACCAGGGTCTTTCAGGGCAGGTTGAAGTCCGGGCCACCGGCTGTCACGGATTTTGTGCCAAGGCCCCTGTTCTTGCTATTGAACCGCTGGGGATTCAGTACCAAGAGGTGGGTCCGGAAGATGCTGCTGAGATTGTCACGCTTACCCTCAAGCGTAACCGGTTGATTGATCGCCTGGCCTACAGGGATGCCCGAACGGGAAAGGCTGTATTTTATCGCAATCAGATTCCCTTCTATAGAAAACAGGAGAGGAGAGTCTTGGCCAACTGTGGCCGGATAGATCCCTCCAGGATAGAGGATTACATCGCCGAGGGCGGGTATCTGGCTATCGTGAAAGCCCTGTCCAGAATGACACCTGAAGAAGTGATAAAGGGAGTGACAGCCGCCAAACTGAGAGGCCGCGGGGGTGCCGGCTTTCCAACAGGCCTCAAATGGAAGTTTGCCCGCCAAGCTGAAGGTCGTCCCAAATATATCGTATGCAATGCAGACGAAGGGGATCCTGGTGCATTTATGGATCGAGCGATCCTAGAGGGGGACCCCCATGCTGTTCTTGAAGGTATGCTCATCGGTGCCTATGCGATAGGGGCGGAGTACGGATACATTTATGTCCGGGAAGAATATCCCATCGCGGTACAACACCTGAGGATTGCTTTGGAACAAATGAGGGAGTTTGGGCTTTTGGGGGAGAATATCCTTGGAACTGGTTTTGACTTTCATCTCTCCCTGAAGATGGGGGCAGGTGCCTTTGTCTGCGGCGAGGAGACCGCCCTCATGGCCTCCATCGAAGGAAAACGGGGTATGCCAAGGGCTCGCCCCCCCTTCCCGGCCCAGTCTGGACTGGATGGAAAACCAACCAATATCAACAACGTGGAGACCTGGGCCAATATTCCTTTGATTATCAAGAATGGTGTGGCGTGGTTCACCGAGATTGGTACAGAGGAGAGTGGTGGAACAAAGATTTTCTCCCTGGCCGGGAAGGTGAATAATACCGGGCTGGTAGAGGTACCCATTGGAGCCACAGTTAAGGACGTGGTTTTCGATATTGGCGGCGGTATCCCAAAGGGAAGGAAGTTCAAGGCAGTACAGATGGGGGGACCATCGGGTGGATGTGTTCCTGCTCAGCACTTGAATCTCGCCATTGATTACGACACGCTGCAGCGGATAGGTGCCATCATGGGATCCGGTGGCATGGTGGTGATGGATGAAAATAACTGTATGGTGGAGATCGCTCGTTTCTTTTTGAGCTTTACCCAGTCTGAATCCTGTGGGAAGTGCGCGCCCTGTCGTCTGGGCACTACACAACTCCTGGAGATATTGACCAGAATTACGCAGGGGGAGGGCCGACTTAAGGATATGCAGATCATCAAGGATCTGGGGGAGACGATTACTGAGTCATCACTCTGCGGGCTTGGACAGACCTGTGCCAAGCCGGCTCTTTCCACCCTGAGGTATTTTTCGAAAGAATATGAAGATCACATCTTAGAGCACCGCTGTGCCGGAGCCACATGTGATTCCATGGTGATCTCTGCCTGCCAGCACGCATGCCCTGCCGGGATTGACGTACCCAACTATGTGGCAGCCATCGCCAGGGGCAAGTACGAACGGGCTGTGGAGATCATCAGGGAAAGGAATCCGTTCCCCGCTGTATGCGGCCGTATTTGTATCCATCCCTGCGAATTCAAATGTCGGCGCGGTGAACTGGATGACCCGGTTGCCATCCGGGCACTCAAGCGTTTTGTCTCGGACTGGTATTTTGATCATATTGGCCGGGCAAAACAACCTTTTCCAGTGACTAAGGGTCAAAAGGTTGCAGTGGTGGGGGCGGGGCCGGCAGGTCTGACCTGTGCTTATTTTCTGGCGAAAATGGGATACGTGGTAACCGTGTTTGAGGCTCAGTCAGTTGCTGGAGGAATGCTTGGGATTACTGTTCCAGAGTTCCGTCTTCCCCGTAAAGTGATTCAGCAGGAGGTTGAGTACATTGAAAGCTGCGGGGTGGAGATCCGTTATAGTTCCCCCATTGAAGCCAAGCATACTGTCAATGACCTGATGGCGGAGGGGTACAGCGCGGTATTTATTGCAGCGGGTGCGCAGGCCAGCAAACGGATCGGGATCCCAGGTGAAGAGGAGGGCATTGACGGTCTTCACTATGGCCTGAGTTTCTTGAACGATGTCAAAATGGGTAGGGGGACCGTGCTGAGAGGTAAGACCGTAGTCATCGGAGGGGGTAATGTTGCCATTGACGTGGCCAGAACCGCCTTGAGGGTTGGAGCAGAGGATGTTCAGATATTCTGTCTGGAGTCAAGAGACGAAATGCCTGCGTGGGAGAAGGAGATCGGCGAAGCAATCGACGAAGGCATTGTCATCAACCCTTCGTGGGGTCCCAAGCGGATAACACGTCGGAACGACCGGGTTGGCGGGATCGAGTTTGTCCGGTGCGTTTCTGTGTTTGACGAGGAGGGGCGTTTCAACCCGAGATTCGAGGAAGAATCGACTCAGGTTGTCGAGGCTGACAATGTCATAGTTTCCATCGGACAGGCCCCAGACATGTCCTTTTTGTCGAGGGACAGCCAGTTGGAGAGGGCCCTGTGGGGGGCATTGGTAGTGGATGAGAATACGCTTTCTACCAATGTTCCGGGTATCTTTGCAGGAGGAGATTTTACAACCGGCCCCACCTATGTCATACGGGCCGTCGGCTCCGGGAGGAGGGCAGCCATCGCCATTGATAGATATCTTCGAGGCGAGAGAGGGCGGATAGAGATCGTGGACGAAAAGACCGCGATGGAAGAGGATACCGGTCTGGCCCAGGAGGAAGAGATGGCTGAGGAAAGGCCAAGGATCCAGATCGAACTTGAGAGACCAGAGGAAAGGGTTCGTGACTTTCGGGAGGTTGAGCAGGGGTTTACGGAGGAACAAGCCCGTGAGGAGGCCATGAGGTGTCTCAGATGTGATCTGGAGAGGGATAGGAGATAAAAATGATCAGATCCATTACACAGCAAAAGCCAGAGGAGGAGATTGATCAGCTACTGGACGGTTTGGGAAGGGTATTCATTGTCGGTTGCGGAACCTGTGCTACGCTGACGCACACAGGTGGCGGACCCGAGGTAGAGGCGATGAAGGAAAAACTATCTACTAAAGGGAGGTTGATCACTGGAGACGTGGTTCTGCCTGTGGCATGTGACAATCTGACCACAGAGGCCCTGAACGAATATGGCGAGCAGATAGAGCTGGCCGATGCCCTATTGATCATGACCTGTGCCTTTGGTGTTCAAACCATTGCCAGTCAGCTAAAAAAGCTGGTTGTGCCAGCCCTGAATACGGTGTTTATTGGGAAAGAGACTGGCCTTGGGCAGTTCAATGAGATATGCACACAGTGTGGGACCTGCGTTCTGGGAGAGACAGGCGGGATTTGTCCTGTCACTTCCTGCCACAAGGGACTGGTGAACGGGCCCTGCGGCGGCACCAATAACGGAATGTGCGAGATAGATGATGGAAAGGACTGCGCATGGACTCTGATATATAACCGGTTGAAAGAATTGAACCGGCTCGATGCCATGAGAAAACTGCAGAAACCAAGGAATCACCAGGGAGAGCCTAGGCCGGGTAAGTTCACGATACCATCTGATTGACTGTTTCAAGTGATCTAAGGTACCTAAAGTGGGCAAAATGGACTTTCCAGGAAACCATCCGATTTGACACGGACTCGACTTTCTGAGTTGGATCAACTACTTGTAATAAGATGGAATTTATTGCATGCCCTAAACGTACTTCAATAGAATCCAGAATTCAGGTAAGAATTTAGCGTTTTGAAAGAATTGACTGATGACGTTGTAATCAGTCAATCTTGGTCATTTTCGTGAACCCCGTTAGGGTTTCACATGGTCATGTGGAATTTGGCTTTGCTT
>DTYK01000134.1 GCA_012961925.1 Candidatus Latescibacterota bacterium | reverse complement strand
TGGACTTCGGGGCTATAGCCGACCATAACTACTCCATAGAACAGAATCCCGGAACCTGGGAGGAGATAGCCAAGTCTACAAGAAGACATAACGACCCGGGGAAGTTCGTCTCACTTTTTGGGATGGAAGTTGCAACGAGCACAGTGTGCAACATCGGAGACGGCGGCCACTTCAACGTGTACGGCCTCAGGGAGTTTCCATTTCTACCCTCGAACTCCGAAAGGGGCTTCGAGGCCGTCCTGGAATGGATGAAAGACAACGGCCTTATCCCTATTCCCCATCACACCCTCTATTCGGGCATGGGGATGGACTTCGAACGTTATCCGAAGGATGCCTTCCCCCTTTTTGAAATATTCTCCTCGCACGGATGCTCAGAAAGCTACGATAATCTCAGGAAGATAAAGTATCAGCATGTAGGTAAGGGCAGGAGCCTCCACGATGCCCTCAGGGCGGGGTTCAGGATGGGAATCGTCGCCTCCAGCGACTACCACAACGAGCTCATGGGGGGTATGCTGAAGCTACAAGAATATGCACAGACCATCTATTCCTCCTACTTCCAGTTCCGTGGGGGCTATGTGTGCGTGTTGGCTGGGGAGCTCATGCCGGAGAGCATAATGGAGGGGCTGAGGAAGAGGAGGTGCTATGCCACCACGGGCGACAGGATCGTGATATCTTTTGAGATAAACGGGCACCCGATGGGGGAGATTGTAGAGGCAGAGGAAATTTCTCCCGTAAGGGAGGTGGAGATAGAGGTCGTGGGGACGAACCGAATAGAAAAGGTGGAGCTGGTCAGGAACTGCGGGCCCCTGTTGGAACACAGGGGCAGGTCGGACCACGAGAGGATACGGTTCAAGGATGAAAGCGACCTGAGGGAGGTCTCCATCGCTTCAGGGGGGGAGATGTACTCCTTCTACTATGTGCGCATAGTCCAGGCGGATGGAGAAATGGCGTGGACCAGCCCAATCTGGATTGTATTGAGGAGGTGAGAGATGAGAGTTTTCATAGTGCCCCACTGGCACTTCGACGCCCTGTGGCAGTTGCCCTTCGAGGAGTACTTCGATATTACAGCCAGGAATTTGATGGACGTTTTGGAATTCCTTGATGTGGAACCCGAGTACAAATTCTGCATAGATCAGACGGTGTATGTCGAGGAATTTCTGAGGCGCTATCCAGAGCTCGGAGCGAAGCTCATAAGAGCGGTAAAGGAGGGGAGAATCGAACCCGCCTGCAGCGGCTATACCCAGCCAGATCCCAATCTTCCCTCCGGGGAGTTTCTGGTGAGGAACATCGCCATGTGCCAATCTTTTGTAGGGAAGCTCTTCGGGGTCAAGGCCAAGTGCGGATGGTATCTCGACACCTACGGCCAATCGGCTCAGCTTCCACAGATATTCAAGAAGTCGGGCGTAGATTACTTCACGTTCTGGCGAGGTGTCCCGAAGGAACCTCCATCGGAGTTTCTGTGGGAGGGGATAGACCGAACCCGGATATTGACGCACAGAATGCCTTTTGGCTACGGCGCAGCATACCTGCCGACCGGGGAGAGGAGGTATTCCTCCTTCATAGACAGCACTGACACCGAGGAAGCCATAGGCTTCTTGGAGGGTCTTGCCGAGAGGATGAAGGCCAAGGCCTCTACGCAGAACTTATTCTTTCCCAATGGGGAGGATTTTACCCCTCCCCAGCGCCATATGCCCGAGGTCGTCAGGGAGTGGAGAAGGCGCAGGGATGACTTGGAGGTCCTTATAGCCACACCGAGCCAGTTCTTCAGGGCCGTGGAGACACGGGAAAAGCAGCTTCCGGTCTTAAGGGGGGAGTTCAACCCGATCTTCCGCGGCACTTACAGCACCCGCATAAAGATCAAGCAGGTAAATAGGGAGCTTGAAAACCTGTACCTAACTGCTGAAACGTTCTCCACAATAGCCTCCCTCTTCGGCCTCCCATATCCCGAAAGAGCGCTTGAAAAAGCTATCAAGTTCATTCTTCTCAACCAGTTCCACGACGCCATCAACGGTGAGGTCACGGACGAGGTATACGAAGAAATGATGGCGGACTACGGGAAGGTGGAGGGAATATGCCGAGAGGTTCTGGATGACGCCCTGCGGGCGATTGCCGACCAGATCGATACCGGCGGTGAGGGGACTCCTATCATCATCTTTAACCCGCTCTCCTGGGCGAGAACGGACGTGGTGGAGGTGGAGCTCGCCTTCGGGGACGCCAGGGCCAAGGGAGTGCTCATCAAAGACCCCCAAGGCAGGGATGTGCCGTTCCAATTAACGGAAACCGGCAGAAACCCGGACGGGACCTTGAACAAGGTCCTCCTGACCTTTGAAGCCGAAGATGTCCCCGCGCTCGGATATAAGACCTATTTTGCCGTCCCGACGGACGGGATTCCCAAACGGAAGTTTGCAACAAGTATAAGAACCGAGGTCGAGGGAGGAAGATACAAAATAGAGAACAGATTTTATTCGGTGACGGTAGATCCTATATCTAAAGTGATAACAAGTATATATGATAAGGAAGAAGGAAGAGAAGTATTGGAGACCAAGGAATACTTGGGTAATGTACTCTTCGACGAGCCCGATCACGGCTCGGTCTGCCAGGTAAACGGGGACATAGACGGCCATCAGACAGCCATCCCCATAAAAGATCTTCCAGACCCGGACGTAGCCGATAACACCATGAGGTGCGCCCCGCACGGGCACATAAACGAGGGAGGGCCCGTCAGGGCCAGCATATCCACCCTCGGGAATCTGAATAAGATAAGGTTTAGACAGAACATAATCATCTACGATAAGATCAAAAGGTTAGACTTCCGGACCGATATAGAGTTCGAGGGCGAGCACCGCAGGATAAGGGTGGTCTTTCCGGTAAATCTAAAAGATGGCCGAATATATCACGAGATACCCTATGGAGCCATAGAGAGAGGCGAGGGAGAATATCCGGCGATAAACTGGACCGACGTCTCGGAGGAGGATTACGGGGTGACTCTAATCAACCAGGGGCTTCCGGGCAACAGCGTGGTGGGAAACGTCATGCTCCTTACCCTCTTAAGGAGCATAGACGCAATGTATCTGGGCTCACCCTTTGGACAACCGAGGCTGGAGAGGATAGGGAGGATGTATCTGGAGGAGGCTGGAAGGGTCTCCCATTACTGGCCTATGGGACAAAAAGCCTTGGAGCATGGGCGTCACAGCTTCCTTTACGCCCTCTATCCCCACAAGGGCACCTGGAGGGAGGCCGGGTCATACAGGGTGGCACTGGAGTTCAACAACCCTTTAATACCCCTTAAGGTCACAAGACACGAGGGTAAGCTCAGCAAGGAAGGGAGCTTCCTTTCCGTCGAGCCCGAAAACCTGGTCGTGACCGTCGTCAAAAGGTCGGGCGAGGACATCCTGGTACGCCTGTATGAGGCGGGAGGTAGAAAAACTGAGGGCAGGCTGAGGTTCTTCAAACCGGTTCGTGCTGCGGAAACGGACCTTTTGGAAGAGGTGCAGAAGGAGATAAAAACAGAAGGGAAAGAAACGCCTTTGCAATTAGAGCCATTTGAAATCTTCAGCATCGGGTTGACCATAAAAGAAGGAGGGAAGGATGAGCGTAGGGAAAGAGTTTAGAATGGGCAGGTTGTTCCATCCGCAGAGCAAACGTATGGTACTGGTGACCGTGGACCACGGGATATGTATAGCGCCTATGAGGGAGATAAACGATCCGGCGGAGGTCGTGCGCAAGGTCGTGGAGGGAGGAGCGGATGCGATCCTCTTGACCCCTGGGATAGCCCGCCTGGTGTACAAGGAGCTTGTAGGAACTGGAACATCTTTGATGGTGAGAATAGACGGTACCGCTACATCCATAGGGCCGGATCTCACCAACGATGAGCTCATTTGCTCTGTGGAGGCGGCCCTGAGGATGGGGGCGGACGCCGTGGCTACCTTCGGCGTGATAGGGGTCCCTAGGGAGGCACAGCTCTCTCAGAAGATAGGAACAACCGCTGATGATTGTAATTGGTGGGGGATGCCGATGATGACCGAGATGATCCCTTCGGAAATCCTCTCCCACCAGTTTAAGGACAGGGCGAAAAGAGAGTGGCCTTCCGACCCCGAGGTCGTTAAATTCTCCGCCCGGGTCGCAGCCGAACTTGGGGCGGACATCGTTAAAGGATACTACACCGGCGACCCGAAATCCTTTAAGGAGGTGATTGAATACTGTCC
>DTYK01000133.1 GCA_012961925.1 Candidatus Latescibacterota bacterium | reverse complement strand
ATTCTGTGGTCAAAATAGCAAGAAACCCACTTTCTGGCAAGACCTTTTGAGGTAGCGGTCATATGACCGAACAGGTAATAAAGTAAAGAAGCCTCGTCGGTTTGAGGTCCAAAACCTCGCTACCATAAGAGTTGTCTCCAGCGCTGATCAAAAGGAGGGTGAAAAATGCCTGCTCGGACCAGACCAAACGTGCTCTTCATATTCACCGATGAACAGCGACAAGATACCCTTAAGGTCTATGGCAACCGGAAGATCAAGACCCCAAATCTGGACAGACTGGCGCAGGAGAGCGTCGTATTCACACAGGCATATGTGACCCAGCCGGTGTGCACGCCGGCTCGCGCAACCATCCTCTCCGGCCTCTACCCCCATACAAACGGGTGTATTGAAAACAATGTCCCCCTGAAAAAAGAGGTCCCCACCATCGCCGAGATGATGGAAGGAGGGGACTACGTAAAAGGCTATTTCGGTAAATGGCACTTAGGGGATGAGGAGATCCCCCAGCATGGCTTCGAGGAGCACTGGATAAGTATTGAGGAGATGTACAAGCGTTATTACACCAGAGAAGAGTATAAAGCGGCAAAGGCAAGTTACCACATCTTTCTGAAAAGACACGGTTTCAAACCAGATGCCGAAAATTCAGGCTATCCGGTCTTCTCCCGACACTTTGCCGCCAGATTGCCCGAAGAATACTGCAAACCCGCCTTCCTGGCCGGAGAGGTCTGCCGGTTCATCCGGGAAAACCGAGAGGGAAATTTCCTCATCTATCTCAACTTCCTCGAACCTCACATGCCCTTTTTCGGACCCTATGATGGGATGTATAAACCTGAGGATGTGGACCTGCCACCGAATTTCAACGCATTGCCAGATCCCTCTTCTCCGATCAGGTATCGCTATATGGCGGAATACTTTCGAAGACATGGCTGGTCTGACAGGGAGGGGAAACACGGTACGCTGGAGAGCGAATGGGAATGGCGGTACCTCATCAGCAGGTACTGGGGATTGGTATCATTAGTGGACTCCCATGTGGGGAGGATCCTGAAAACCCTGACAGAATGCGGGCTGGAAGAGAACACCGTCATAGTGTACACCAGCGACCATGGGGACATGATGGGGAGCCACAGGCTTGCGGGGAAGATGGTGATGTACGAGGAGGCGGTAAAGGTGCCGCTGCTTATCAAAATCCCCTGGCTGAAAAACCAGCCTCGCCTCTTAGAGCATCCGGTAAGCCAGATCGATCTGGTCCCCACCATCCTGGATCTTCTGGGGATGCCCCTCCCTACCCATCTCCAGGGAACAAGCTGGTATCCCTGTCTGAAAGGGGATAGGGAGTGGGAGAAAAAGCCCATATTTATCGAATGGAACGGTCGGGATGGAGATCTATGGCTGGATGGCCCGACCTATGGTTTTCCCGAAAAGGAGCTCCGGAAGGCCACCGGTGCCCGGATCAGGACGGTCATAACACCTGATGGCTGGAAGTTGAACCTGAGTGAGACAGGTGAACATGAGCTTTATCATTTGAAGAAAGACCCGTGTGAAACTCAGAATCTCTATCATAGGAGAGAATACCGGGAAACGATACAGAGGCTTTCGGCCTACATAAAAGGCTGGCAAGAACAGACCGGGGATGAGGCGCATGTAGCGGGAGACGAGTTGGCGGAGGGAGAGGAGGTCAGGGGATGACGCTTCGCTGGGGTATCATCGGTTGCGGGGACGTGACTGAACGGAAAGGGGGGCCCGCACGTTTAACATAGACCCAAAGAGGCTGGAGGAGAAGATCACTCCCAGAACGAGAGCCGTGACGCCGGTCCACATGTGCGGACAGCCTTGCGACATGGACCCCATCCTGGAGATCGCCCGGCGGCATAACCTCCTGGTAATCCAGGATGCTGCCCATGCACCTGGAGCAGAATATCGCGGCAGGAAGTTGGGCGAGATCGGTGACGTGGTGATCTACAGCTTCCAGCAGTGCAAGAACATGTCCACCTTGGGCGAAGGGGGTACGGTCAATTGTCTGCCGCCCTATAGGGCGATGGGGCATGGAGAAGGTGAGTGTCCTGTTTCAGAGAAGACGACTTCAAAATTTGTCACACTGCCATTATGCCCGCGTCTCTCCGAATCGGATATGGATGAACTGGTTGAAGGGATCAAGCGCGTGCTGGGTCGGACGTGAGGGAGACATGGTCCCTCTGACGGTGTAGTTACCAGGTTTCCCCCTGATCATGGTCAGAGAAAAAGCGGTCGTCTGAGGTATTCACTCAGGAACACAATATGTCCCCGGATGTTCAGGTGGAGAAACCACAGCTCAAAACTCCGGTCTCGTTGATTGTGGACGATTCCTCTCCTGGTGAACCCATCTACTCTGACTTTGTAGATGCGTTTGCCGTACTTGTGCAAGAAACACGCATCAAGGGTAAGTTCACCGTCATGCCCTATACGTCCCCGGAGACCTTGAGCGATGCCCTGAAGGGGAAACGCCCGTTAGCGATAGAGAGGCTTATCAAAAAGATCAGGCAGCATATTGCTCCGAACTTTGACATCACGCCGGAGATCCTCACTCACAATCCAGTTGCGGATTTAGAGACAGGAGGATTCGTCTATCCGTGTGTACCGGAGCACGTCTGGTCCCAGTCCCAGACGGCTCAGACCCTGACTCCTTATATAGCCAGGGCTCTTCGGATTCTGAGGGATGCCGGCATGGAAGCTTGGGGTGTCACTTCACCGGCAAATTTCGGTATAGATGTGGAGACCGAGTATGCTGAGGCAGTGCTACGTGCTCAACAGCAGATCAACCACCGCTCCCTCACATGGTATTTTCTCCATACAGACGTGGCGACATCCCGAATCCTCCCTAAGTTGGCCTTTGTGGACATGGCCAGGCGTGAGGCGGTTGTGAGCATTGTGAGCGGCTACGGTGACTACGTGGTGCGACCCGAACTGAGGGAAAGACCGATGGAGGAGAAGGTCTCAGGTTATGCTGACCAGTACCTGACCACTGATGGCAGACAGGGTCGTCTGGCGGACCTCTATCGTGCGGACAGTTATCTCATCTTCCACCATCACTGGTGGCGGATGCTCTGGGATGACGGCGCCGGATTCAAGATCCTCCGGGAAGTGGTAAGACGCCTTGACGAAATCTTCGGCCAGGGAATTCAGTGGATGAAGATCGGCGAGATCGCACTGTACTGGGCTGCGGCTCAATGGCTTGAGGTGGAGGTCAAGGAGACAAAAGTGGGTATGGGTCTGAAATTCAGGTCGCCCTTTCAATGTCCGAACTTCACCGTGAGCTTTGAAATGGCCGTAGACCCTCGTCGTCTTCTCATACGGAGGCAAAGTCAGGAGTTTGCAAGGCAGGAATCCGTGGAGCTGTCCGGCCCCCATGTCTGGTGTATGAAGGATGGAAGGGTATATTTATGTTTTGACCTGGACTTTGAAACAGAGATTGAGGTTAGAATTATCGGTCACAATCCGGGCGATTGAATTTCTCGATTGGCAGACCTTCATTTAAATATTTCTGCTGTTTCTTTATACCACATCACAAAATCCAGATGGCTAAGAGGTATATTAACCTTTTCTGCCAGCTCCTTCATCCTTCCTTCTATTTCGAAGTATCTTCTCCTTGATAAGGAATTAGGGATTTCCTCTATTACCCCAACGGATTTTAAGTTTTTCAATATATGTCTATCAAGGATTGCAAGATCTTCGCCAAATCCGATATTTCTGAGGAAATGACTCGCTTCTTTATAACCAATACCCTTTACATTCTGGACCAGCCATTCCCTTGCACCATAAGCATCAAAAAACCCACCAATTTTGGATCTAACAGATACTTCTCTGCCATCGGTTGAGAACTGTTTCCTCGCCTCAATGATATACTCTGCTTTTTTATACTTAAACCGCACCCCATCCAGTTCTCTGACAAGCTGATCTCTATTCCCTCTTAACAAGAGGTCTTTATTTAGAAGATTCTCTACAGCAGTCCAGCAGGATTTTGCTTTCGACTGGGGCGTCAATATACAAAAGACAAGCTCAGCAAAAATGTCTTTCTCGCTTCCTGCTTCCCATACCTGTTTAAAGATGTTCAGCCGGGATTTTATTTGATCTTGGATAGCAGAATAGATTTCTATCATTTCTTTCTTACCACGACCCTATAAAATCCATCTTGTTTTTCTATCTTTAGAAGCTGGTGCCCATCATTCTCCAGACTCTTGGGAACATTATTTATGGGTTCTCCCTCATCAAGAAGCATCTCCAGGATATCCCCTGACTGGAGATCCTCCAAAACCAACTTTGCCTTCACATAGTTTATGGGACAGGGGGTTCCCTTTAAATCCAGAAAATGGATGCCCTCTTCCTTGGCGGATTCTTTCCTTTGTGGAAAATTAAAGGAAGAATCCATACTCTTATAAATCTGATTTATGTGTTCAAAGAAATCCTTGGCATAGAGGAATTTTTCCTTTCTTCCTTCTAAATTTAATTCTTCAGTTATACTCTCAAACACGTCCTTTATATTTGAATAAATATCAGAAGCTATCCTTTCCTCTATGAACTTTTCTTTAAAATGCACAAAAGCCTCTTCTTCGCTCTCAGGGTCTGAACCCCTTACCACCAAAAGAGCCCGGGCAGAGAAAAATAACGCCTTTTTTATCTTCTGGGGGGAATAATCCTGTTCTTCTGCCTCCTCTAAGGCCAGTTTTGCCTCGGTTAAGTCAGATTCGATCATATCCAGAACCCCCGCTCCACACTCCCCAGGGCCCAAACCTGCCAAAGAAAACTCCTCTGTCTTTCCCCAGTCGATATAAAAATCTCTGTCTTCTGAATAAGGAGGAACGTAAAGATAGTCCTCTAAGATCTCTTCAGCAATATCTTTTGCTTCTTTTCCTAAAAATTCATAGATATCTCCCTCTTCTTCAATTCTCTCTTCTGCCCTGTTGAAGAACTCCCTTAAAAATTTAGGGATGTTTTTGGCAGGAATTATTCCTACCTCTTCGGCAAGTTTTGTCTTCTCTGCCTCCTTTCTTCCTCCTAAGAGAAACCTATAAAAGGGGACAGGCCGATTGTCTACCCTTCTTACCATCCCATAAAAAGACAGTTTTCCTATGGGCTGATGACCACAGGCATTTGGACACCCGTTCAATTTTATCTCTAACCTCCTAAACACTTTCTTACCTATAAATTCCTCTTTTACCATATCCTCTATTTCTTTGGCCAGCCCTTGAGAATTGCAAAGACCTAAATTGCAGGTTAAAGCCCCTTTACAAGAGACGACATCAAGCAGAGTCTCAGGATAGAGAAAATCATCTAAAATATCCTTCAATCTTAAAAATAATTTATAAAGGTCTTGATTTTTTACCCAACAGATGAAGAGATTCTGATTTTGAGATGTACGAAATTCTATTTCCGGGAAATCCTTCTCCAGCTCCGCCAGAGCCGATAACTTGTCAGCCGATATATCCCCCCGAGGAATACGTAACTTTACACTTAGATACCCCTTCTGCTTTTGAGGATAGACACTGTATTTCAAAAACTCCTTGTATTCTTCATCCTCTATCTGGGGAATTTCTCCATTTGCTTCTTCCTTTTCAGAAAAATCTATCTTCCTTAAAACTATATATTCTTTTTCTTTTAAAGCCTGGAATTCCTCCTTAAAAAACTTCTTAAACTCCCCTAAACCCATATCCTCTATCAAGAACCTCAAGCGGTTATGGTGTTTATTCCTCCTGTCACCCATTCTATAGAAAACATTTTTTACTGCCGCAACACAATATCCTAAATCCTCTTGGGGAATGAATTCTTCCAACAATTTACCTACTCGAGAATTTGCTCCCATTCCACCGCCAACAAACACCTTAAAACCTTTTTTGCCGTTTTCGTATTTTGCCAGAAGCCCTAAATCATTTATTAGGCAACCCACACAATCTTTTGAGCAGCCCGAAAAGGAAATCTTAAATTTGCGGGGTAGAGTAAAGGAGGTATCCTGCCGTAAAAGATACTCTGTAAGAGCTATAGCGTATTTCCTTACATCAAACACCTCCTTCTCACATATGCCGGAAAGGATACAGGCGATAATATTCCTTACCGTATTTCCTCCTCCGCCACGTGGGGAGAGGTTATGCTCCCTTAAATATTCCATAACTTTTATAGTGTCCTCTATTTTCAGATCATGAATCTGAATGTCCTGCCTGGTAGTAATATGGAGGATACCATCAGCGTATTTCTGAGAAGCAAAAGCTATTGCGTTGAGTTGCGACGGCATAACTAAGCCTGCGGGGATTCTAATTCTGGTCATATAGACCTCTCCACCCCTATGAGAATAAATCCCCCAGGGCACACGTACCCCTCTAAAGCGAGCAGAAGGAATCTTCCCCTCTTGAAATTCTTCCAGAGAGAGTTTGTAACTTTCTAAATTTTCTTTTACTTCCTTTGGCAATTGAAACATCTTTTACTCCCCCTTGTCCGATGCTGTAACGCTTACCTCGCCATTCACCCGAGAATGATCCCTACGGATTTGTCCTCTCTTGAATCAAAGTCTTCTGTGCAGAACTTTTCGCCTCATCATATACGTCCTTCAAAGGTACCCCCTGCTTAACTGCAGCCTCTTTGCAACTTTCATATTCAGGGGCGATGTTTTTAACCTCTCTCCCGATTTTACTCACCTTCACCCTTATCTCCCCAAACCTCGTCCTCACCGGAATAATCTCCCTCGCAAGCTTCTTTCTATTCAGACGATGAATCCGAACCCCCAATGTCGTCGTCTCTGCAAAGATAATCGGGAGAACCTTATCAAGCCTGTCCGGCGTGGTTAAAACGCTGAGCATGGTCCCCAGTCTGTTCTTCTTCATGGTTATCGGAGACATGAAGACATCAAGGACGCCATTCTTCAAAAGTGCTTCAGAAACATAGTCGAAAAACTCTGGGTTCATGTCATCGATATTCGTCTCGATGAGGACGACTTCTTCCTCCTCGTATCCCCGATCATCAGTCTCACCAATATAGACCCTCAAAAGATTCGGTATCTCCAAATCTTTGCTCCCGGCGCCATAACCTACTTTCTGAACCTTCATCTCAGGCATTGTCCCAAAACTCCTGGACAAAGCCTTTAGGATTGCAGCACCCGTCGGCGTGGTCAGTTCAGCCCCTATTCCCCTGGAATAAATCGGTATCCCCTTCAGCAGCTCAAGGGTCGCCGGTGCCGGGACAGGAAGAATCCCATGACGACACTGGACAAAACCTGTACCCACGGGGATCTTCGATGCATACACATCCTCAACGCCTGACTTCTTTATGCCTATGAGGGAACCCATCACGTCAATAATAGAATCCAAACCTCCAAGTTCATGAAAATGTACCTCTTCTGTGTCTTCGTTGTGTATCCTTGCCTCCGTGGTAGCCAAATCCCTGAATATCTTCCTGCTCAAATTCTTAATATCATCATCTAAATCGCTCCGGTCAACGATTTCAATGATATCCTTCAATCTCCTCCCCGTACTCTGCTCGTTTACTTTAACATTGACCTTCGTCCCTGAGATCCCCTTCTTAACCACCTTCTCCGCTTCGATCTCATATCCAGGGAGCTTCAATTTCTCCAGTTCTGATTCGAGCTCACTCAAATCAAGGCCGGCATCTATAAGCGCGCCCAGGATCATGTCCCCACTGATGCCCGAGAAACAGTCAAAGTACGCTATCTTCATGCTTCTCCTGCCATCTGGTTTATGACGCTTGCAAAGTACCCTGCCCCGAACCCGTTATCTATGTTTACAACAACAACGCCCGGAGCACAGCAGTTCAACATGGAAAGCAGGGCCGCCAGGCCATCGAAACTGGCGCCATAACCACCGCTGGTCGGAACCGCAATTACCGGTTTATCAACCAACCCCCCAACCACACTCGCCAGGGCACCTTCCATGCCAGCGACAACTATAATGACGCTCGCACTGAACAGCTTCTCCTTACTATCGAAGAGCCTGTGAACCCCACTGACTCCAATGTCATAAAGTCTTTCAACGGTGTTACCCATGGTCTCTGCCGTGACCGCTACCTCTTCCGCAATCGGTATGTCTGAGGTCCCGGCACTGACCACCAAGATAACCCCTTTGGCCCTCTTCCTCTTCCTCCTACCGATCAAGACTATCCTGGCAGTTTCATGGTAGACTGCATCCTCCCTCACCCTTTTAATGGCCTCGTAAACATCTCTGCTGGCCTTAGTAGCCATGATGAAGTCGTTTTCAGACGAGATCCTACTCACGATCTCTGTTATTTGCTCTATGGTTTTCCCCTTGCAGAGTATCACCTCAGGGAAACCCTTCCTCAGGTCCCTGTGGGTATCTATCTTGGCGAAGCCTAAATCTTCATAAGGAAGGGATCTCAAGGTTCTCAATGCGTCGTCGATTTCAACCTTGCCGTCTCTGATATCCGCCAGAAGTTCTCTGATCTTCTCCTTCTCCAATTTCTAAACCCTCCCCTTCAATGGCTCGTTCATACTACCCGTCCTGTAGCCTTGAAGATCTAAGGTAACATAGTTATATCCAAGAGATTTCAATCCCTCCGTGATCTCCCTGGATATATCCTCATCTATAAGTATGTGCATCTGGTCTTTCGAAACCTCTATCCGCGCTATGTCGCCGTGGTCCCTCACCCTCAATTGCCTTATCCCAAACCTTGCCAGAAACTCCTCTGCATGTTCAACCCTCGAGAGTTTCTCCTTCGTGATCCTGACGCCATACGGAAATCTCGATGACAGGCAGGCGAAGGAGGGCTTATCCCATGTGGGCAGATCCATCTCCTTTGACAATACCCTGATCTCCTCTTTCGTAAGCATGGCGTCCTTCAGGGGACTCCTTATGCCAAACTCAGAAGCGGCCCTCATACCCGGGCGGAAGTCGTTTATATCATCGTAGTTTGAACCGTCGGCAACATAGTTCAAGCCATGCTGTTCGGCCAGCTTAAATAGCTTAGAAAAGAGCTCCTTTTTACAATAATAACACCTTTCCGGCGGGTTAGATGCAAAGTCTGGATCATCTAATTCGCTTGTGTTTATGACGAGATGTCTCACGCCAAGCATCCTGGCATTCTCCCGGGCTTCCTTGAGTTCCCTTGAGGGATATGTCTCCGAACTTGCGGTAACGGCGATCACCCTATCTCCCAACACGTCCGATGCAACCTTGAGCAAGAATGTGCTGTCCACTCCGCCTGAGTAGGCAACAAGCACGCTCCCCATATCAGACAGGATGCTTTTCAGGCGCTGCAATTTTTTTGAGAGTTCAACTGTGATACCATCATCCATCGTCGTCAACCTCTGTTTCTTCTTTCGTCTTCGCTCGTCCGGATTTCTTCAGATAATCCTCGATGGCCGACTTCAGTGCCTGCTCGGCCAGGACAGAACAGTGCATCTTTACGGGTGGAAGTCCGTCAAGTGCCTCGGCCACCGCCTTGTTGGATATCCTTAAGGCTTCTTCAATATCCTTCCCTTTAACCATCTCCGTCACCATAGAGGAGGTGGCGATCGCCGCCCCGCAACCGAAGGTCTGAAATCTGGCGTCCACAATCTTACCATCCTCTACCTTGATATACAGCTCCATTATGTCGCCGCATATCGGATTGCCCACATGGCCTATGCCATCCGGGTTTTCCATCTGTCCTACGTTGCGAGGATTTCTGAAATGTTCCATAACCTTCTCACTGTACAGCATCTTCCCTCCCCTCGATTAATCTTCGTCTACCCTCTTACTTGTTTTGTCCTTCGGGGAACCAGCACGCCATCGCAGGGGCTTAAGACGGGGAGCTGCTCGACTTATAAAAGGGAGATATAGCCCGGAGCCTTTTGACTATATCGGATATGACCGCCAACACATAGTCTATATCCTCCTCCGTGTTCTCCCTCCCCAGGGAAAAACGCAGAGAGCCCTGGGCCAGTTGTGGATCCACACCCATCGCCGACAGGACATGTGAAGGTTCTAACGTTCCGGAGGTACAGGCTGAGCCCGTTGAGACGGCGATACCCTCCATATCGAGGTTCAACAGTAATGACTCTCCCTCGACACCGGCAAAACTCATATTCAAGGTATTAGGCAACCTCTTTGTCGGATGACCGTTCAGAAGGACATCCTCTACTTTTCTCTCCAATCCGCTCTGCAACCTATCCATTAAGGCGAGAAGCTTCCCAGCCTCCTCGTCCATATTCTCCGCAGCCAGCTCACAGGCTCTCCCCAACCCAACGACCCCTGGAACGTTCTCCGTACCTGCCCTCCGTCTTCGTTCATGGTGCCCCCCCTGGAAAAGCGGAAGGATCCTGGTTCCTCTTCTGACGTACAGGGCACCCACACCCTTGGGTCCGTATATCTTATGACTGGAAAGGGACAACAGATCAACGTTAAAGCTGTCCACGTTAACCGGGACCTTGCCAACGCTCTGCACTGCATCAGTATGGAAGAGGATTTGCCTTGCCTTCGCTATCTTCCCGATGGCATCTATTGGCTGAAGGGTACCGACCTCATTGTTGGCATGCATCACTGTTATCAATATCGTATCCGGCCTTATGGCATCTTCTACCGACTCAGGTGATACCTCCCCATATCTGTTCACCGGGAGATAGGTCACCTCAAAGCCCTTCTTTTCCAGCTGCTTGCAGACATTAAGCACAGCATGGTGCTCTATGGACGACGTAATAATATGCCTTCCTTTGGCCCTATTGGCGTATGCAACCCCTTTTATGGCAAGGTTATCCGATTCGGTCCCCCCGGAGGTGAAGACGATCTCTCCGGCTTTAGCCCCTATGAAGGCGGCCACCTTCTCCCGACTCTCCTCAAGGGCCTTCTTGGCCTGCTGGCCAAAATAGTGTACGCTTGATGCATTACCAAAGGTCTCCTTGAAAAAGGGGATCATCGCCTCCAGCACCAACGGATGGACTGGCGTGGTGGCATTATTATCCAAATAGACCCTTCTCATCACTTCCCTCCGATATTGACCTTCACCTCAGATTCAGAAGCGTCTTTCAGCCTTCAATTTCCTGGACATAGGTTGTTGTTTTCCTTCTCCCGCTCCCCCTTTGAAATATCGGCAAGGGTTATCCCCTCAAGGGCCAGATCAAGGGTATTGCCCACCTTTTCCCACAAGGACCTGGCAGAACAGATATGCGACCTTGAGCATTTCCGTACATCGCGGATACATTCGACCAGAGTGACGTTTTCCAGGGCCCGAATTATCTCCCCGATGGTGATCTTCTCAGGCTTCCTCGCCAGCTTAAAACCACCTCCTGGGCCCCTCACGCTCTCAACCAGCCCCTTTCTTCTCAAACGGTTGAAGATCTGCCCGAGGTAGGCTAATGATATATCCTCACGGCGAGAGATCTCAGAGAGGGAGAAAGGCACGGACTCGTCTTGACTGGCCAGAACAAGTAAGGCCCTGACGCCATATTGCACTCGGGTAGATAGCTTCATCTTACCTGTTTGCCTTGAATAGGGAGACAGCGGACCTACGTCGTAAAAATCCTTCACTTCAAACCCATCACAGCAAAGCTATATCTCATCGTAGACCGCAAGGTAGAAAAGATCCGCTGCCCCCGTTAACTTACTTGCAGCAGCCCTTCTTCGTATACTTCTCGGGCTCCTTCTCAAACGTCTCCTTACACCCCGTAGCACAGAAGTAATAAGTCTTGCCCTTGTACTCGGTTTTGGCTGGCGCCTTGCAAGTTTCAACCTCCATGCCACAGACAGGATCCTTGGCCACTGTCCTCACCTCCTTTCAACCGAAAGTACCTGCAGGATCCGGGGCCTGATATCCCCTCTCCTGCCAATCGACTTATCATAGCGATGTAAGAGAATAAAGGACAAGACGAGTCCTCCGGCTCCAACAAGTCCACCAACTACCTCGGAACCGCTTATAGCGGCTGCAACGATGAAACCAAGAACGAAACTGACAAGCGGAACCATGTATACAAGAAAAGAGGCCCTCAACGGACTCACACCCGTCAACCTCACCTTCACCCTGTCCCCGACCTTCGCACCCACGGGGTTCTCTGCCTCAAGGGACATCTGTCCTCCAGGCCGGAACAAACAGAGATTACAGTGGTCACAGGCAGGATTCCGCCTCATAGAAACCACTGCCTTTCCACCCCTGACATCAACTATGAAACCCTCTTCTACCATAAGTTAACCCTCGATGATAGTGCTACGGTTGAACCTCAGCATATTTACCACCGGAGACTTGAAGAAACAATTTACTAAACATTACTAAATTTGTCAAGTAATTTAATTCTGGAGGGATTAAAAAAGCCCCCTACACCATAAGTAGCGCGGGGGCTTAAATTTTTAGCCGTTGGGTACTCTCAAAATATGAGCGTCGTCGAGACTCTGGAGGTATCCCTTACCTCAT
>DTYK01000132.1 GCA_012961925.1 Candidatus Latescibacterota bacterium | reverse complement strand
CCCTGAATGCCAGAACGTCCGTGCAAAATCAGGGTCTATCCCCGCATTGAACTGGAGGAGGGCCGCCTGGAACCTGCCCGTACGGAGGTATTGGTCTATAAGGATTTCGGGCTTAATCAGACGTACCTCGAGGTCGATCCCTGCCTCCCATAACTGCTGGTGCATCACCTGGGCCGCAGACAGCTTAAGCTCGTCGTCCGTGTCCATCAGCAGCGATATGACGAGCCTTCTGCCGTCCTTGATCCTGATGCCATCCCAGCCCCTCTGACTCCATCCCGCCTGATCCAGGAGCCTGGCCGCCTCATCAGGGTCGTGAGGGTGTACCACATCCGGGTTATAGGGCCAGGAGTCGGGGAGGAAGGGGCCTGTACAGGGCTGGCCATGGCCCCCAAGTCCCTCCTCTATTATGCGCTCAGGGGAGAGGATGAGGTTTATCGCCTGTCGTATCCTTCTGTCGGAGACGAGGGGGTCCCTCAGGTTGAACAGAAAGGTGTAATAGAAGGGGGATGTCTGGGTGTATACCTTGAACTTCGGAGGTCTGACGAAGAGGAAGTGTTCGGGAGGTATGAGGGTGACAAGGTCTATCTTCCCTAATATCAACTGGGCCCAGAGCATGTCCCGGGGCCCGTAGCTCACGACGGATACGCTGTCCAGGTGAGGCCTGCCCTCAAAGTATTCCTGGTTTGCGACGAGCCTGATCCTGTCGTCGTCCGTCCACTCGGCCAGCTTGAAAGGTCCTGTACCGACGGGATGACGGTTGAAGGATGCCTTCTCCAGGTCCTCCCCCTCGAGCAGGTGCTTCGGTGCTATAGGCCATGTCATCGCATATATGAAAGGGGAATAGGGTTCCCTGAGGACGGCACGGAAAGTATAACGGTTAACCACCTCATATCTCTCCACCGCCGCAGGAGAGATAGGACCCCTGAGCTCCAGCACCTTCTCATATGTGAACTTTGCGTCCTCGGCCGTGAACTCTGTGCCGTCGTGGAACTTCACCCCCTTTCTCAGGAAGAAGGTCCAGACCTTTCCGTCCCCGGAGAACTCCCAGGATTCAGCTAAATCCGGTATGGGTTCGAGGGAATCGCTGAGCTTGACCAGCCCGTTGAAGATCAGATCGAGCAGATGGATGGATATGGTGTCTGAGGTGAGGATGGGGTTTATTATGCTCGGCTTTATGGTGTCGCCTATCCGGAGGGCCCCCCCGGAAGGCCTGGCCTCCTCATAATCGGTATGGGCCGGAGGCGTCGGATAGACTCCCAACAGAAATCCGATAGCCACCGAAAGCAGTCTTCTATTCTTCACAACCGACCCCCTCAGAATTCCCAGGTGAGGCCCGCCTCGTACCATCTGCGCGGCTGCGGATAGAGACGGGTCCAGCCGTGCTGTGGATTAAAGATGTTGTGGCCGACAAGGAAGGCCTTAAGCTCTCCCACTGGCGGTATGTCGGTCTGATGTGATATATTGAGATCCCAGATGAACCGCCTGTCCTTCGGACCGAAGTCTTTTGGCAGATTCCACCAGACATAATGGCCGATAAGGTCTGCCCTGAACCCCGCCCGGTTGGCGTAGTTCACCCCGATATCATAGGTCCTTATCGGTCTGTTTGGTATGGCCTTGTCGTTCCGGGGGTTTCTTACATCGTTAAAAGCTGCCCCCGCCTTCAACGTGAAGCCCAGGGGAAGCCTCATCCTCAGCTCAAGCTCCAGGCCCATCCGCTCCTCTTTTTCAAAGTTCTCCTGCCTCATCCTGGGCACTGCAACCGTTGTATTTCCCGATGGCACTTCTATCGTGTCCACCACTGCAATACCTATGACATCCGATATGTTGGAACGGAAGAGGGTCAATTTCCCCCACAGGGTTGGCAACGGATGGCTTTCGATTCCAAGCTCATACACCCACGCCCTTTCGGGTCCTATCTCCGGATTCGCCAGTTTCAGAGGGGGCTCTTCATAGTACTTAAAACTGAGGGGAGGGGCGCTGAAACCACGGGTGATAACGCCGCGCAAAAGGGTCTTTGCAAGGGGAACGTTGTAGACCAGACCGAGGCTGGGGGAGAGCTGCGAGCCATAGGCTGAGTTATCGTCGTATCTGAGGCCCAGATTGAGAACCCAATTACCAAGCAAGGTCTGGTCGTTGAAATAGACCGCCTTCTGGGTCAGGCTGCGCCTTCCCTGCACTTCGAAAGTGGACCTGTCCACATCCAGGCCCCACACAAAGGTACTTCGGGCGCCAGGCCTGCCTGTTGCCTGTAACCTCAACCCTGTAGTCCGTTCGTCGGTCCAAGCTGTTTTGAACGGCTCATCTGATCCGATCGGGTAATAATAGAGTTTGATCTCCTGGTCTACGCCAAGAAAGGCAATAGTAAGGTCAAGGGCGTCGGTCACCTTGGTCTTAAGCTTCAGGTTCCCATCCCTTTTGAGGTATCTCTGCGACTGCCAGAAGCCCGCCT
>DTYK01000131.1 GCA_012961925.1 Candidatus Latescibacterota bacterium | reverse complement strand
GGCGCGCCGGTAGTTGACCCGCTGGAGGAAATCGGTAAGACCCAGATTCGTCTTGTCAAAGATCTCGTACCCAATTGCTCCTGTTCGGGGTATCCCTTCTCCGGCCAGTTGAAGTCTTATATCATAGACATCTCGAGAGGGAACTAAGATTGTGGTGCCACCCTTTGAGAGTCCATAAGGGATCTTGTCCTTCTTCAACCTCTCAACCACTAATGCGGCCTCCTGGGGATCCAAGTTTGAATATAAGACGACGTAGGTGATATGCCGCGCCCAGAGTAGCAGGGCTATTAAGCCAACAAGTGTGGCAGTCGAAACCGCACTGATGACTACTTTGCGATTCGGCGGAAGTCCTTCCCAAACCCTTTTTATCTCTGCAAATATCCGTTTCAAAGACTCTATCATAAAGCTCTTCTCCGAAGCAATTCCGATCCCACGGTTCTCTTAGAGCATCTGATCATATGGGCATCCTCATCAACTCCTGATATCCCTCAAGGAGCCTGTTCCTCACCTCCAGCATCAACTGAAGGGCGATGTTGGCCTCCTCCACTGCCACCATAACCTGGTGAATCTCCGTGATCCCTCCCGTGGCCAACAGCTCGATCGCGTTATCCGCCTCCAACTGGAGACGATTCACATCTTTGATAAACCCCTTAAACAGATCAGCAAAGTTAGTGCGGCCTTTTCTGGCTTGAGATGACACGGAGGGGATCGATTCAGGGCCAGAAGTTATCCCTCCAGTTGCCGATAAATCCACCATGGATGATCCTCGAAAGTCAATGTGACCTGTTAAGCTCCTACGCCAGCGAAGTCTTCGACCTCAAACCGACAAGGTTTCGCTTCGAATTGGAAAATGGTGTTTCCCATTTCCTGTCTCGTCCATCCTGTATTGGATCGTCTCCAAAAACCCGACACAAATTTTAATATTTTGCCTTATGGAGTGAGGCCAGATATCTCCTGACCGACAGCACCCTCAGGATGTACTGGAGGGTCTGTTGAGGTAGACGGCCCTTCCTTAACGCTCCAGGCCCTGCGTTATAAGCCCAGAGTGCCAGGCCGATGTTTTCAAATTTCTCGAGCATATACCGGAGGAGCTTCGTCCCCCCGGCGATGTTCTCCTCGGGGTCGAAGGGGTTATTCACACCGATCGCTGAAGCGGTGGCCGGCATAATCTGCATCAACCCTAATGCCCCCTTTGGGGAGACACTCCGGGTTCTACCCCTTGACTCCACATAGATCATAGCCTTGATGAGATTGGGGTCAATGGCATACTGCTCACTGTAACGTTCGATGATCCTGTCAAATCGGGAGAGCATCGCCAAAGTTTCCGGTCTGGGAACTTCCCCTGATTCTACCGGGGCCTGGACACTGCCCTCCAATATGGCCACGATCATCGCCTTGCTGTAACTGTTACTCCTGATCCTTTCCGCCTGAACAGGACTCCAGCTTCGTCTGAGGACCTTATCCCTATAATCAACCACCGAACCCTGCGTATACCCCTCGCTCACACCCAAAAAGGGGAGAAGACCTGAAAGAACCAGCAACATCCTCCTCTTCATAGAGACAAACCTCCTGGATCCCTGACACGGGTGATACTCACCCCTTAGCATCAAAATGGAGACCGACGTCAGAACAATTCCGTACAAGGCCATGTGAACCGTAGAAGGTAATGGGATCCGTCCTGTCATCATAACCGAACAAGGACCGGAGCATATCCCTCTCTTCCGGAGAGAGAAATACCTTCAGGTTCAGACCGGGTCTGACAACGCCTGGTTCCCTCTCAGGGGGCAGGGATCTGATCTCGGCTGCTGATGTCCCACCAGGCCGTGGTTTTGTCCTTTCCTTCTCGTGGAGGGCTGTTAAGTCTACCGGCTTAATCCTCATCGCTTCCTCATATCTCCAGGGCCTTAACGATCATCTCCTTCGATGCATTGACCGCTGTTATGTTTGCCTCATATGCCCTGGCAGCGACTATCATATCTACCATCTCGGTGATGACGTTGATATCAGGATAGGCAACATACCCGTTTTCGTCAGCGTCAGGGTGGCTCGGATCATAGACCATTCTGGGCACGGAGGGGTCCTCTATCACCTCCGCTGCCTTGATCCCTGTAAGTCCTGTACCGGTGGGGACATCCTTCAGTTCAGTGATATGTGAGGGGTGTGTGACGGACAATCTGTTTATCACTGCCCCCAGGACCGAGCCGAACCCCTTCCTCCTCATCACTTCGGATATGACCACCCTCCTTCTCCTATAGGGCCCACCTTCCTTGGTCCTTGTCGTGTCCACGTTGGCGATGTTCAGGGCGGCTGCATCCATCCGTTTCCTCTGGACGCTGAGGCCCTGAGAACTTATCTTTATGGCACCGAATATACCACCGAACATATCCGCCTCCTATTCCCTTCCTTTAATACTCATCTTAATGGCGTTGATCCTCATAGTTAAAAGCCTTGTGCTCACGTAATATATGAGGTGATTCTGGGCAAGGGCCGCCATCTCTTTGTCGATGTCAACGTTGTTGATCCCGTTTGGCATGGTTTCGTCATCGGGACTGTAAACCTCCGGCTCAACCGACCCTGTCGTCTCACCGCCTAAATGACCGGGATGGGTTCGGTCCACAGCCAGCCCAGAATCCGTCACCTTGCGGAGTTCCTCTTCAAAGGAGAGTTCCTGTCGTCTGTAACCTGGGGTCGCCACGTTGGCTATGTTGTTCGCTATCACCTTATGTCTGGCGGAACTGATATCGAGTACCTTCTTCAGGATCGGTATGCTGGTTTTGCTCAGAATTAACTCCTTTATCATTATTCGCCTCCTTTCACGTACTCCTATGTACACGGGTAGCAATCCCCGTGCCACGTCTGAGAGCATAAAAAAGGCAGTTGCTATTCTCCACAACTGCCTTATATTAGCGGCCTGCACTCGAGTCTCTTCGAGGATGCCAACCCCGGGCTATCAGGTAGAGAAGGAAATTATTTCCTCTCCAGTGGACAGCTTTTTCCGCTGTCTCCTGAAGGTCGCCTAAAAAGGCTGTTTACATGCATCCATCCGTTTGTACTCGGCCAGTTTATTCCTGAGCGTTCGTGTGCTTATCCCCAGTGTCTGGGCTGCCTTGGTTCGACTTCCGCCATAGGCCTCCAATGTCTTTGATATCAAGAGTCTCTCCGCCTCTTTTATTGTCCAGCCGACCTTCAGTCCGCCGTTATCCCTTACAGCCACTGCCCCGAGGGATAGTTCCCGTGGGAAATCCCGTTGGGTAAGCTGCCTGCCCCTGCAAATGACCACCGCCCGTTCAATATAATTTTCGAGCTCCCTCACATTGCCGGGCCAGTCATAGTCCATCAGCATCTCCAGAGCTCTCTTCGAGATACCCTCAACTGCCCTGCCGTTCTCCCTATTATATGTGTCCAGAAAATATTCGGCCAGAAGGGGAATATCCTCTTTCCTCTCCCTCAGAGGCGGTAGATGGATTGGGATCACGTTCAGCCTGTAGTAAAGGTCTTCCCGGAAATTACCTTTTTCAATCTCCTGCTGCAGGTTTTTATTCGTGGTGGCGATTATCCTCACGTCAACCTTAATAGGCTCTATTCCGCCCACCCTTTCGAATTCCCTCTCCTGGAGAACGCGCAGCAATTTTGCTTGGAGCGAAGGGCTCATCTCACTGATCTCGTCCAGGAGCAATGTTCCTTTGTCTGCCCGTTCAAAGCGTCCTGGCTTCTGTTTAATCGCACCGGTAAAGGCACCCTTCTCATGACCAAAAAGCTCGCTCTCCATCAACGACTCCGGCAGGGCTGCACAGTTTACCTTTATGAAGGGGCCAGTTTTTCTCGGGCTGTTGTAGTGTATCGCCCTTGCGATAAGTTCTTTTCCCGTCCCGCTTTCACCTGTGATGAGTACTGTGGATCGACTCCGAGCGATGACGCCGACAAGTTCGAATAGCTCCTGCATCTTCCGACTCTTGCCGATTATATTACCGAGCCGGTACCTCTGCTCCAACTCAAGGCGGAGCTGTCTGTTCTCAAGGACTAACCTCTGATACTCTAAGGCCTTTTTTACTACTATTTCTATCTCATCGGCGGAGAATGGTTTGGTTATGTAGTCGAAGGCACCTAACTTCATCGACTCCACAGCGTCCTCAATCGTGCCGTAAGCGGTTATCATCACCACCTTGGTGTTGAGGGAGTTCTCCTTGATGCTCTTTAATATATCAAGCCCCGATACTCCCGGCATCTTCACGTCCGTGATGACCAGGTTATAGTCAGTGGCCTGGAGCATCTCCAAAGCCCTCTGCCCGTCTCCAGCAAGGTCAACACGGTACCCTTCCCGGCTGAGGGTTTCATGGAGGAATTCCCTCATCAATGACTCGTCATCGATGACCAGGACCCGTCTTTCTGACAAATTTACCCCCTTAGACCCAGTCACATGGGAAGGTAACGATAAAGGAACTCCCTTTCCCTAACTCACTGGTAACGCTTATAATCCCGTGGTGGGCATCGACTATCTTTTTTATGTTCGCAAGCCCTAATCCCGTTCCGTTCTCCTTGGTCGTGAAAAACGGCGCAAAACAGTTAGTCTTCACCTCCTCGGTCATCCCAATCCCTGTGTCAGATACCTTGAGGGTGATAGATCCTTCAGAAGATCTGCAACATAGACCCCCATCGAGAACCTCAACCTTTAATTCTCCTCCCTCTGGCATGGCCTGAACGGCATTATGCAATAGGTTGAGGATAACCTGACGGAACTGCATGGGATCCACCTTACAATAGAGAGGCGAAGCTGCGTAACGCCTGCTGAGGGTAATCCCTTCATGCCTGCAATTATTGACATCCGTCTCAAAACAGTTGACCACCTCATCTACCAGCTTGATGAAATCAATCCTTTGGGGTCTTAGATTCACCGGCCTTGCATAAGTGAGCAGATCAGTAACAATCCTGTTAAGGCTTGCAACCCCTTCGGTGATTTTCCTCACAAGCCCCCTTCTTGGATCGTTCCTCCCGAGGTCCCGTTCTAAAAGGGCAGCGAACCCGGCGATCCCGCCAAGTGGGTTTCTGATTTCATGAGCGACCGTAGCTGCCATCTGTCCTAAGGCAGCAAGGTTGTTGACCTTCTTCACCTCTTTTTCCAGCATTTTCACCCGGGATAGATCCACAAATGTTTCCACCGCCCCCAGAACATTGTCTCTACTGTCCGTCACCAGCGATGTACTGTAATTGAGAGGGACAGTGGCACCGTCCTTAGTCCGGACCTCCTTCTCCCTGTTTACGATGGGGGCTCCTGTGGCCAGCGTATAGAGAGGAGTGGAGTTATGAGGAACGTCCTCACCCATTATGTGAGAATAGCAATGCCCTGTGGCCTCCTGGGCAGACCATCCCGTTATCTGCTCAGCAGCCCTGTTGAAGAGTGTGATCACACCCTTGAGGTCCACTACAAGCACTCCACTGGTCAGGCTGTCCAAGATATCGTTGAGATAGTTTGTGACGCGGTCTTTTTCGGCGAGGCTCTGCCTCAATCTCTTGTTCGTCTTCTCCAGCTCCAGGTTGAGGTTATTGAACCTGACTTCGAGCTTCTTATAGGCCTGGTGCAGCTTCTTGATAGTCCTGTTAAACAGGACAAAGGAATCGGTAAAGGCATCGATCTTATCCGGAGACAGGCTCTCCCTGTTCCCCGTCGGTGTGGATTTCCTGTGGATTTCCTTTTTAAAGATGGCCTCTCCCCGCCCTCGATCCTTTTCTGGACCACAGATGCCATTCCTCCTCTGCATCCCTTATTGCCTTTGCAAGTTCCCATCGCATCCTGTCAAGATGTTCACTAAAAAGGGTGCGCTCCTGAGTCCTACATCCCTCCATCAAGGATGAAAACTGACGGATCTTCTCCCTCAGTCTCACAGCATACTCGGCTTTCCTCTTTAAAAGCTTCAAAATAGTAGCAACCGCCCCCCCCCTCCCAACCTCCTCCTTCATATCCTCAGAAAGCATGTGAAGCTTACGGCACAATCCATAAGCCTCCTCACAACACTGGAGTAACGTCCTCTCCTTCTGGGTGAGGGATCCCATGTCTGTAACCGTGGACACGATGCCATTCCCCTTCAGACATATCTCTCTTTCTTCAATCTCTCCAGTTGCTCTTCCGTCTTCCTCAGTTTATCAAACAGTTGAGCATTCTGCCTCTGAAGCTTATGTTCGTTTATCGCCCTTTCAACTATTGCCTTTAGATAAGGGATCTTAAAAGGTTTAATCACGTAGTCATAAACACCCTGTCTAAGGGCGTTTACGGCCGATTCAAAGCTGGGATATCCTGTCATAAGTATTATCGGCACCTCAGGATCGATCTGGTGGATCCTTCTTGCCACTTCAATCCCATCCACCCCTGGCATCTTCAGATCAACCAGCGCAACATCAAAAGATTCCGTCTCGATCAGATCAAGGGCCCTCCCACCATCCTCCCCAAGGATGACTTCGTATCCGTTCGCCTTGAAGAAATCGAATAGCAGATCCCGGATAAAGAGCTCGTCGTCAACAACAAGGATCTTTCCCTTGCTCATGGCCCCCTCCAACAAGATGTAGAACCTTTGGCAGCGACGGAAAATCTGTCCAATAATTTACAGAGCAATATTGATGCCACAGGATATCTGAACAGCGAGAGGGCAAGACAAGGGCCCTGAGAAGATCAAGTATTGATCAGGATGTCCAGGGATGTGAATATTTTGCCATCGAAGAGGAAATTTTTTCCGTAGCTATAAATGACTGCCTGTCGTGAAACAAGAGGTGTTGACCTGGATCAAAGTCCCCGAAGGACGGACAGAATATTAACTTGAACAGCAATATTATCAAATAATTGTGCTGACTAAGTCGTAAGATTAGGACTCTCAGAGAATTAGTAACTATCACAAGGATGGCACCATAGACTCTGTTCTATAATTGTGGCAATTGTTCCATACAATCGATTCCATACTCCGTGGTGAAGACCTCTTTGACCTCGTCGGTTTTGGCGAAGCCTCGCTATCCCTGATCTTCTCTTGCGCCGAGCGTCCGGATCTCTTCATCTGAAGACCTGGTGTAGTTTTTGATCGCAGCAATATTAGATTGGGGAAGGGATGTGATTTTGTCTTGACATTTGGTACAGATTATTTATTTTTATATTCAGATGTGTTCTGTTGCACTTAACCGAGAAGGGGGAAAGATGGCCGAGAAACCGACGATTTTAGTGGCTGATGATGAGCCGGAGGCCCTGAGCCTGTTGAAAGATGCTTTAGAGGCTGAGGGCTATTGTGTGAAGACGGCCTTGGATGGAAATGAAGCCCTTGAGAAGTGCAGGTCAGTGGGGTGTGATGTCCTCATTGCCGATCTGAAGATGCCAGGCATGGATGGGTTAAAGCTCTCTAAAAAGATGAAGAGGCTTAATCCCCGGGCTGAAGTGATATTAATTACCGCCTATTCATCGTTGGAGTCGGCAATAAGGGCCATGAGAAATGGGATATTCGACTACATCCCGAAGCCGGTAGATATCCCCGATCTCCTTAAGAGTGTGAGGGGCGCCTTGAAGAAACAGAGGCTGTCGACAAGGAGAGCTCAACTGATAAGGGAGCTCTCCAGTGTTAATAGAGAACTTGAAGAGCACAGGAGACTGGCTGAGCAGAAGAGCATTCAATATCAGAAATTATATCAGGAGATCGTCTCTAACATCCCATCTTCGATTCTGTTGATCGACAGGGATTTCAAGGTGGTCTCTGCCAACCGGAACTTTTTGGAGAAGTCAGGGACACAGGAGTCATCCGTCCTGGGGAGATCGATCGATGCGGTATTTCCATCTGCACTCCTCAACACTACCCGACTTCTCCAAAAGATAGAGGAGACGTTCGAAACGGGAGAGCCCATCAAAGGCGGCGAGTTAACCTATACACCTCCCGGCCTTCCTACCAGGGTCTATTTCTATCGCTTAACCCCGATAAAGGGGGGCGGCGGCTCGGTGGACATGGTGATGTTGCTGATGGACGACATTACCGAGAGAATACATCTGAGCGAGAAGATCAGGCAGACTCAACACCACCTGGCCAGCGTTGTGGAGAGCGCCAGCGATATAGTCATCTCTATGGATGCTGAGGGGAGAATATTGACCTGGAACTCTTCGGCGAAGAGGGTCTCGGGATTTAATGCAGAAGAGGTTATAGGGAAACATCTGGTCACCTTCTGCATCGACGAAGAGCGGGGGGAGATGAGATCCATGCTTGCACGATTGGCCAAAGGGGGAGAAAGCATCCAGAATGTGGAGATAAACCTTATGACCAAACTTGGAAAGCCGGTACTCATCAGTTGGTCCTGCTCCCCCATGAGGGATGACACCGGCCGGATTGTCGGAATCGTAGGGGTCGGTAGGGATCTAAGCGAGAGGAGGCTTTTAGAGGCTCAACTGATTCAGTCCGCCAAGATGGTTTCTTTAGGCGTTATGGCAGGGGGAATTGCCCATGAGATCCGTAATCCCCTGGCAATATGCTCATCGGCCGCCCAGCTTCTTGTAGACAGCCCAAACGACGGGAATTTGCAGAAGAAATGTGCCATGAAGATCTATTCAAACATACGCCGTGCCTCCCATGTAATAGAGAACCTGCTCAAATTCGCTCGCCCATCCGGGGACGATTTCTCTCCTGTAGACCTTAACGAGACCCTGGAGGAAACATTGTCGCTGGTCGAGCATCAAATGACACTGCAACAGATAACACTACACAGGGAATTCGTCCGGACGTTGCCAATGGTGACAGGGAATAAGAACCTCCTTCAACAGGTCTTCCTGAACATAACCTTGAACGCCTTCAATGCTATGCCGGAAGGAGGAGAACTAACCATATCCACAGGGACCAATTCCGAGGGCCAGGTTGAGATCCGGTTTGCTGATACCGGTTGTGGCATATCCAGGGAGAACCTGGACAAGATCTTCGATCCATTCTTTACCACCATGCCCGTGGGCAAGGGGACCGGACTTGGCCTTTCGGTGAGCTATGGCATCATCCAGCAACACGGCGGCTCTATAGAGGTGGAAAGTGAACTCGGCGTTGGAACCACCTTCACCGTCAAGCTCCCTGTCAAAAGTAGAGGATAACCCCTGAACAGGACTACGGTCTTTTAACAACCAAACAAAGGATGTGGTCTTGAAAGAGGTACTGATAGTCGATGACGAAAGGGATATGCGTTGGATCCTGTCAAATGTACTGAAGAAACATGGGTACAGGGTCTCCGAGGCGAAGGATGGTTCTGGGGCCCTGACGGCGCTGAGGATATCAACCCCTGATCTGGTACTATTGGACAAGAAGATGCCCGGAATGAACGGGATCAGGGTCCTGAGACAGATAAGAAAGATAGATCCGGACATCCCCGTGATAATCCTCACCGGGTACGGCGATATAAAATCGGCAGTGGAGGCAACGAGACTTGGGGCCTACGACTATCTGACCAAACCTTTTAACAACGACGAGATAATCCTGACGATAGGGAGGGCCCTGGAGAAACGAAAGCTCTCCTTAGAGGTGAAAGCCCTCCGCCAGAAGGTTGGAAGGATTGAATCCCTGCAGTCGATGATGGGCACAAGTGACGAGGTGAAGCGCATCTGTTGCCAGGTCGAAAAGATCGCCAGGACAGACTTCACAGTGCTTTTACAGGGGGAAACTGGGGTGGGAAAGGACCTCCTGGCGCATGCCATCCATCAGCTTAGCCCCAGGGTCTCCAGTGCCTTCATCGCTGTTGACTGTGGAGCGATTCCCGAGACGCTGATCGAAAGCGAGCTCTTCGGCTACGAAAAAGGCGCATTCACAGGGGCACACAACAGGAAGCAAGGACAATTTGAACTCGCTCTCGGTGGCACCATATTTCTTAATGAGATCGGCAACCTCCCCTATCAAGCTCAGGGTAAATTGCTCAGGGCCATTGAGGAGAAGAAGATTAGAAGGCTTGGCGGAAAGAGATCCGTCGAAGTAGACGTTCGAATAATTGCAGCGACGAACACGCCCCTCAAAGAGCACATCGAAACCGGCCGGTTCAGGCCCGAACTCTACCATCGCCTCAATGAGTTCGTGATCAAACTTCCACCCCTCCGGGATAGAAAGGATGACATAATCTACCTGGCAAACAGGTTCCTCAATGAGGTGAGGGTTGAGCTCAACAAGGTTATAAAAGGCCTATCCAAGGAGGCCATCCGGAACCTTCTGGCCTATTCCTGGCCGGGGAACGTAAGGGAACTGAGAAATGTGATCAGAAGGGCTGCCCTCCTGAGCGATGGCCTCATCGAACCGCCCCATCTCATCCTTGGTGAGAGTGATATCTTCCCCGCAGACATCGACAAATTGGAAAGGATAATCCCCCTCAAGGAGGCCGCCAGGCAGGCTGTGGCCCGTACAGAAAAGACGCTCATAAAGAAGGCGCTCAGGCAGACCAAAGGCAACAAGAGCAAGGCGGCGAGGATCCTTCAGGTGGACTACAAAACCCTCCTTTCAAAGATTAAGAGCTATGGTATCTAGCGAAGCTTCGCCTCAAACCGACGAGACTTCGTATTGTAAAATGAAGAATGCAAAGTACAGAAGTTAAAATTGCCTCTCCATCCTTCACCTGTTAAGACAAGGTTCTCCCTTCCATTTTGCATTTTTCAATCTGCGTTTTGCATTGGAGGGCTTCAAAAACGTAACCTAAATTTTAAGATCGGGCGTTATGAAACGAGGTTAGTCTGCAGAGGTTGTCCCATAGCTCATGAATCAGGCTCCTTCAAACCAACCAGAAGAACAGTTGAGCTGTCGGCAGGCTTTCAGTTAAACATCTTCACAACTTCGTCCAGAACCTCCCGCACCGGTTGTGATATCGCACTTCCCACTTTAAGTGTCCGAGGCTGAACGCCGAGAATGAAGATGTCCGCACCGGTGCGACTCTGGAGATATTCCACAATCAATTTAAGTGATATATTATGAGTAGATAACCCTCCTTCTATTATATCGTCAGGAGTCACCACTTTCAGGGTCCCTGCTGGGCCACCGAATTCAACAGTATCGATCAATACTAAAGTATCAGGCCTCTCTGCAATGATCACCTCCAGATAGTTCTCCGGGACCCTACCGACATCGAAGAACGACGGTGGGGGAAGCTGCGACAACAGCCCAGGAGCCCTCTTCAGCCGTTTCACTAACTGAGGACCAAAACCATCGTCACCCCTCGAAGGGTTACCCACGCCGACGAAGACCACCTTACCTCTAAGACGGGCCTTTAGATTGGACAATGCCCTTCGGTTCATATACCCTACCTGTTTCTTAATAAAATATGGGGGCTTCGAAAAGCCCCTCTTATCCTAAATACCGCCAAGCATCAACGGCTCACAATTTAACTCAGACCTGGCTTAGCTAACCCCATATATCTTTGATCAACACCTTACGACGACATCTTGGGCACAGGATCTTGAAGATGTCCTGGCGGCGAAGTTCCTTCTCCCCAGAGGGCACCTCCCGCATTGGTTCCAGTTCCCGTATCGACGTGAGGATGAGCGTTGGATTGCTATATGCAAGGGGTCCGAGTCTGGTGATCAGCCATCTCAGATGATCTTTGGTGGTGATCACATCCCGGCAGATCTCACACACTACCAGTTCCTTCTCCACAGACTCCTGTGCCGCCGTCCTGTCGAAGAGGGCCAGGTCGTATTGCCCGCTCAGTTTGATGCCCCGCTCCGTAATACAGTTGGCCTCACACTGCCCACAAAAGATACAGCCGTCGTAATGGAGTACAAGTCTCCTCATCGGAGGCTCGTTCTCATCCTCCGGCAATGAGTCTATTAGATCGATTGCCCCTGCCGGACACACCTCAGCGCATGTACCACACCCTACACACCCCTCTTCATCATATTCCGGTTTGCCCCTGAACCGTTCCGGCGGTATATGGGGCTCATAGGGGAATTTCGTCGTGTATGGACCTTTTATGAGCGCAGTAACGGCCTCTTTTAACTCCCGCAGCTTTGGGTACTTCATCTTCGCTCCCTTTTCTCCTCCTCATACTTATCGCAAACGCTCTGCTCCCATAATTTCAATCCAAACAGATGTGCCCCCCTTGCAAGGGCATGGGCTGCGGTAGGTGAAGTAAGAAGGATGAAGATCAGACAGAGAATGGCCTTCACCCCCGTGCTTGAGATGCCGCTGACCAGTAAGACACCTAACAGTATAAAGCAGGTACCCAATGTAACACACTTTGTAGCAGCCTGTAAGCGATTATAGATGTCAGGAAACCTGACAAGGCCTACACAACCGAAGAGGTCAAAGGCAATGCCAACAGTGATAACCACTATCCCGACAGTGTCAGCCATCTCCACTCCCGTGCTCTTTTTAACGATTGGTTAAACCGAAAAAGTTTTTGGCTCTGAAACGACAAGAACTACCCTACTCATCGAATCCTTTCCCCTCTATGTGCTTGGCAAGGGCAATTGTACCGATAAAGCTCAGTAAGGACCACGCAATGGCCACGTTCATGTAAAAGTCCTTACCCGTGATGATAGCAAAAAGGGCGCAGAAACCGACCACAACAATACCCAGTATATCTATGGCCACTGTTCGGTCCGGGGCAGTAGGTCCTCTTCCAATACGATAGAGACAGAGGAAACAACAAACTATCAGTATCCCTATGAACACTTGATAGATAATTAACCCACCCATCTGAATACTCCTTCTGAACCTCCTACTCGAATATCTTCTTCAGGATCTTCTCAAACCGGCCCACTATAATCTTGCTTGCCTCCTCCACATCCTGCGAACGGACGTTTATCCAATGTATATAGAGATATCCCTCATCGTCCAGATCCACCGTCAGGGTCCCGGGAGTCAAGGTAATGGAGTTGCAAAGGGCAGTGATCCCAGATTTACTCTTCAGGGAGGTCTTGACCTTGACTATACCGGGGTTGATCGGCATCTTTGGATGTAGTAGACGATAGAGTACATCAAAGTTGGCTATCACCATGTAATAGAAGAAGATGGGGATGTAGCAGAGCAGCCAGAAATAGGATGTAATCCTGAAGATCCTGTGGGGGCGTTCTGTAAAGACCTCGCCGAAGAGGAATGCTACCAACAAAGCAACGGCCCCACCAACAGCAATGTTCTGCCAGTATAATCCACCCCCTGGCCTAAAAGGCCAGGCCAGCAGAAACCAGACGATAAACGAGAGTACGAATAGGCTTAGTTTACGCATCTTTCACCGCCCCAGTATAACAGTTGCGTATTTCATTCCCATTGTAAGTGCATCGACGGCGGGCTGAAGGATCTCCGCCCTTGGCCCTGGTAGTAAAAGAAGCCCCATGCCAACACAGAGTACCGCCAGGAGCACCATGGGTATGCACATCGACAGAGGAACCTCCCTGACGTCCCGGTTGTTTTCTGAGGCTGGGCCGAAGAAGGCATGCCGTTGCAATTTCAGATAGTAGGCGAGCGTGATCACACTGATAAGGACAGCGGTCAGGGCAAGCCAATAATATCTTGCCTGGACAGCGGCTATGATTATCACCAGCTTACTCCAGAACCCGTTAAATGGCGGTATCCCGGATATCGAGAAGGCCCCTATGTTGGCAGCACCGCTTGTCAGGGGCATCCTGTCTTTGAGACCGCCCATCTTCCTCAGGTCCCTTGTTCCGGTGCTGTAAACGATTGCCCCACTGGAGAGGAAGAGCAGGGATTTAAACGCAGCATGGTTGATCAGATGGAAAAGGCCTCCCCCGATGGCCAATCCGGCTACAGTCATCGAATCCCCCCGACTGACTACGGCCCCTCCAATTCCAACTGCCAGGACCACGTAACCCACCTGGCTGATACTCGAATAGGCCAGGAGCCTCTTGTAATCCCATTGCCCCAGAGCCAGAAGCCCCCCAACGACCATCGAAATGGTTCCCAACCAGATGAGAATATTCGCCAGCAGCGGACTCATCCCGAAGACGTTGAAACTGATCCTCAACAGGGCATAGACGCCGAGTACCTTTATCAACACTCCTGAGAGCATGGCGGAGATAGGCGCAGGTGCTGATGGATGCGCATCCGGCAACCAGGCATGGAAAGGCACAAGAGCTGCCTTAAGGGAGAATCCCATCACCAGGAGCGTGAGGCTGAAATACAGGGCTTTGTTCATCCCCTGTTCAACTATGAGACGGGAGACATGGGCCATATTTAAAGATCCCAATGAACCGTAGATAACCGCCACTCCAAGCAAAATCAAAGTAGAAGCTACACTGCCAAGAACCAGATATTTAAAAGAGGCCTCAAGCTCTTCATGTTCACACCCGAAACCAACCAGGGCATATGAGGCCACCGAGGCTATCTCAAGGAATACAAAGATGTTAAACATGTCACCACTGAGTGCTACACCGTTCATTCCCCCCATCATTAGTAAAAACAGGCTGTAGTAGCGTAACTTGGATGTGTACTGCTCCATGTATCGGATCGAAAAGAGGGTTGCCGTAAAACCCACCAGGCTGATGGTTATGAGCATCAAGACGCTCAATCCGTCCAGGACGAGATTGATACCTATTGGCGGCGCCCATCCTCCCATAATGTAGACATCCTTTTTGCCGATAACCGATACGGCCATCACCAACAGGGCAAATGCGGTTAGATTCCCCAGAAGGTCGGGAACCCACCGGAACTTCTGTGAGACCATCGGTATGAAGAACGCCGCTGCTAACGGGATGGCAACAAACAGTGGTATAACGTTCATGCTTGAACTCTCCTAATCTTTCCCGGCCCGATGCCTTGATCCAGGAAATCGAGGGCTTACCCCTTCAATCTCCTCATCTCCGTTATGTCGAACGTCCCATATCTCTCGTACAGACGGATGCATATCGCCACCATAAGGGCAATTACCCCCAGGCCGATTACGATGGCAGTCAAAACCAGGGCTTGCGGTAGAGGATCAACGGCCAACTGAGAGAACTTGAGTACCGAGGTACCCTCATCGATAATGGGCGCCACACCGTCCTTTCTATATCCCAAAAGGACCAAAAAGAGGTTAACCGCATACTCCATGATAATTATGCCAATGACAATCTTCACAGTGTTTTTCTTGGTTACCACGCCATAAAGTCCAACCATGAAGAGCACAAGGCACAGGGCATAGATCATCTATTCTCCCCTCCTTTTCATCTGTACCATCCGCCTCTCGCCCTTTTTAACCACAACCCTGAGGACCGACAGGATTATGAAGACCATAAAAAGGGAGGTCCCAACCTTTATGCCGATGGCTATGTTACACAGAGGTATGTTGCCGGCACTGAAGAGGTGAAATCTCTTACCTGGTAGGTTTCTCTGTATAAAGTTCACGAAGAACGGCCCTCCGAAGTAGAGTCCAAGCCAGGCCAGCATAAGGAACATCAATGCCCCCAGGGAATCGAACTCTGAGGCCACAGTCTTGCTCATCCTCTCCAGCGCAGCCTCCTTGCCGAACGCCAATGTCAGAAGGATGAAGGCGCCGGCTATGATTACACCCCCTGCAAAACCTCCACCGGGAGTAAGATGCCCGTAAAGAACGATGTACACACCGAATAGAAAGATAAATCCCTTCACCCACCTGGTCACCGTCTTCACGATCAGGGTCATGCCCAACTGTGGATTATACAAATTAGACCGCGAATCCCCTGGAGTCAGCTTTTGCCCCATCCTATTTCTCCTTCATCATAAGACCTTTTTGAATTGCAGTACTTCTTCCCCAAGACTTCGGACATCCAACCCTGATTTCAGATTCAAAACCCGCCGAATGGACACCGAAACTACCGAGATACTAAATTACGTCGACCTCTGAACATACTTAATCCTATTGATCTGAGTTCCCCTCAGAGGAGTCTGTGGTCCTTTTGCGCGCTTTTGCCCTGAGGATTGCGAGTGCTCCGAGTATGGCGGTGAAAAGCACCGTAGCCTCGCCCAGGGTATCATAAGCGCGATAATCCAAGATTATCGAAGTTACAAGGTTCGCTGCTCCGGTCTGAATCAGCCCCCTCTGAATATAGGTATTTGTCGAGGCATCAGACATGGTGGTGAAAACCGGTTCCCTGAACTGTGGGAAACTCTTGAACACCTCGAGCCCAAAGATAAAGATCACCAACAACAGAGCGATGCTCACCGTCATGCTGAAGAACTCCCTATCCCCGGAGATGGCAGTAACATCCCTGCTGATGGTCGCCCGTATCAGGATGACGAGGACCAGCACCTCGACCACAACCTGGGTTATAGCAATATCCGGCGCCCTGAGGAACAAAAAGGCGATGCTCACCCCGAAGCCCACTGCCCCTACACAGATTATCGAAGAGAGCAGATCCTTGGTCTCAACGGCGATAATGGCGCCGACGACCATGAAGAACAAAAGCACAGTTAAAAGCGTGACCATAGTTCACCCCATGAAGACAAATAAGAGAACCGTAAAGCCCACTAACATCCAGGATAGATAGGTAGGCAATATCCCCGAATGTATCCGGCGCAAGCCCTGGACAAAATAGAAGAGGAAACGTCCGCCCAGGTCGTAGATGTCGAAAAGGCTTCTTTCTGCACCTTTATATGCATTTCCAAATAGACCGAAGTCTCGAATCGTCCGGTAGAAGTCTACCCCCGAAACCCTCATACCTTCACGTAAAAGCTCACCACCAATGAAGGCCTCGCTTTCCTTCACATTGCTCGCCCTCCCGACAAAATAGATGACCACACCAGCAAGGACTCCAACAACGATGAGGAGGGTAGCAAGTCCAGGGGACCAGAACCCGAGGTAGGACACTCCAGGGACAGCCGGGATGATCAGATGCTTCAGAGGCACAGCGTAAGCGAAGACGCCGAACACGACACACAATCCTGCAAGAACTATCATTGGTAACCACATCGAGGGAGAGACTTCTGAGTTCGCATCTCGAACCTCATCGGGCATCCTTGCCACCTGCCCAAGAAATGTTGCATGTATCAGCCTTATAATACAGGCCAGAGTCAGAGCACTGCCGAACATTGCCGCAACAAGCCAGACGAACCACAGTCCATCTCCTCCTCTCCCCAGTTCAATCAGTCCTTGATAGATCATCCATTTGGAGACGAAGCCGTTGAACGGAGGGATACCCGAGATAGCCAGGCCAGAGACCAGACAGACGACAAAGGTGATGGGCATCACTGGTCCCCACCCGCCGAGTCTCTCCAGATCCGTAGTGTTAGCCCGGTCCTCTACCGCTCCCGCTGACAAAAATAGGCAGGCCGTCCAGATAGCGCTATTCAACAGATAAAACAGGCCCCCTGCTATACCTGCCGGAGTCCCTGTGCCCAGACCCAGGACCATATAGCCCGCCCCTGCGACCACCAAGTAGCCGAGCAATCTTTTTAAGTCGTTCTGAACCAGAGCCATCATCACTGCGGCCACAATTGTCAGAGACCCGACGATCATTAAAAGAAGTCCAAGCGTTTTGTCCATTATAAACAGATCCATGGTGATTCTTGCAAGGAGATATATCCCCAAAAGTTTGTCAAGAGACGCAGGCAGGAAGGCGGTGACGGCAATAGAGCTCTTCTCGGCAGTCTCAGGTATCCAAGAATGAAAGGGCATGGCTCCAACCTTGGCAAAGGCAGCTATGGCGAGACATAGAAAAGCTATGACTGGTAGCAGCCCAACTACAGGGAGGCTGATTCTGTCAATTGTGAAAGAACCCATCAGAAACCAGACTATTGCTATACCCAATATCATCAATGAATCAGCACCGCCCACAATGACCAGAGCCTTTTTAGCAGCCGCAGAGGCCCCTGCCCCCGCTATGCCGATCATCAGGTATAACGTCAGCCCTGAAAGTCCCCAGAAGACGGCAAGAAGAACGAGGTCGTTCGCGAGCACAATACCGGAGGCGATACCAATCGTACACAACAGGTATGCATAATATATGTTCGAATAGATCTTGTCTCGCATGAAAACAATTGAATAAAGGACAATCAAGAACCCGAACAGCCCAACAGCCAGCAAGACAAACCCACTTAGATTATCCAGTCTTAGAAACCGATTGGCATCCCACATCCAGTGCAATGGTTTCTGTGAAAAGAGGAATACGGTCAGGCCGAAGATAGTGATGCTGACAATCAGAGCGGTCCTCTCAACGATGCCCTTTACGCGCCGGGGCATAGCCAGACATAGCAGTCCCACTGCGATCGGCAAGACGATTGGGTAAAGCATCAGGTCCATTTTCGCCTCCATATCGGGTCCGTTCTCTTACAGCCCCATTGATCTTTTTATCCTTTCCGTCTTTTCCTGCGATAACCTGACCAAATCCTCACCATTAAGTCTCCTTCGCCCCGTCTTTTTATCCACCACAGCTACCCTTTCTGTGCAGGAATAGCACGGATCAACTGCTGCCAGAGTAATAGTCGCGTCCGAGATAGTCCCCCCTATAACTGTGGCTTTAAAGGTCGGTACATTGGTGTAACTGGGTGACTTTATCTTGTGGCGTATCGGCCTGTTGGTGCCGTCACTTCTTACATAATGGAATACCTCCCCACGAGGCGCTTCAGCATGGCCTATCCCCTCTCCAGAAGGGATCTCCTTCACTTTGACGTCGATCTCTCCTTTTGTCTTCTTCAACCTCTCCAGACACTCTTTGACAATCTTCACTGACTCATAAAGCTCCAGTACCCTCACCACCGCCTTGGCAAAGACGTCCCCCTCCTCCTGAGTGACCACGTCCCAATCTACCAGATCATAAGCTGCATAGGGGTCGTCCCTCCGGACGTCAACAGCAACACCGGAGGCCCGGGCTGTCGGCCCAACAGCACCATAATTATGAACTTCCTCTTTTGTTAGCACCCCTATTCCCTTCAATCTTGCGTGAAGCACAGGATCATCCAGTATTGCTCCCTTAAACATATCCACAGCTGGGACTAAATCATCAACCAACCTGAGAATATCCGGGATGTCAGCGTCCTCTATATCCCGTCTGACGCCTCCAACCTTCATCATTGCATAGTTCTGACGATTACCCGTTATCTTTTCCAGGATATCGAGCACCGGCTCCCGGTATCTCCATGCCCACATCCAGACCGTATTATAACCGAGGAAGTGGCCGGCCAGACCGACCCAGAGCAGATGGTTATGAATCCTCTCCAGCTCAGCAATTATGCTCCTTATGTATCTCGCCCTCTCCGGGATTTCAATATCCGCCAGATCCTCCACAGCATTGACAAAGGCAAGGGGATGAGAGGTGGAACAGATACCGCAGACCCTCTCCACCACAAATGGGATCTGATCGTATGTTTTAAGCTCACAGAGTTTCTCTATCCCTCGATGGTTGTAACCGATATTAACGTCGATATCGACCACTGTCTCCCCTTCAACCCATAACCGAAAGAATTCGGGTTCTTCCTGCAGGGGGTGATATGGTCCGATGGGAATAACCGTCCTGTTGCCCATATCTCTATCCTTAGATGTTATATGATAAATAGAGCCAATCCAGGCATAAGAGATTACCTAAAATCTACAACTAACCACAAATTTCACAGAGTCTTATAATATAGAGATCTAACTTTAGTTCCGCATTAATCCCTTTACTTTTTTGCGAATAAAAATGTGCCCTTTTATCTGCAAAAATATTAAGGAACACGGAGAAATATATTGAAAAAAACAAAAGGTCACCCTTCTGGTCCCTTGCCCGAGGAAGGTCTTAATCGCAACGGATACTTATCCTCCGGCCAATCGTCAGCCGTTATGAGACGCTTCAGGTTTGGATGATGCAAGAAATTTACGCCTAAGATGTCGTGAATCTCCCGCTCGATCCACCCTGCACCCTTAATGATGGGGGTGACGGACTCTATCTCTGGACGGTCTCCATCTATAAATGTACGCACGGATACAACTTTCCCCAGATGATCGAGTCCGAAATGGTAAAGCATCTCTATGCCCCTTGGGGTATCCATACCGGTGACGATTATGAATCTGGCGCCGAGGTCATTGAATATGTACCCGACCACCCGGGGCACATCCTCTTTTTGGACATCGAAATATACCCGCCTCTGGGTCTCCTGCCATTTAATGATCAGATCCTTAAGGTTGCTCTTCAAGTCTTCGATCTCGTTCATCTTTATAGCTTTTCCTCTCTCCCTTAAGAGCCCTATTTAACTGTCCCTAAGAGCTTCACCAGGGCTGAAATGAGCGCTTCCGGTTTTGGGGGGCATCCTGGGATGTAAGCATTTACGGGAACGATTTTGTCCACGGGCCCGACCACGTTGTATGCATCCTTAAAGATCCCACAGGACGTGGCACAGGTGCCGCAAGCAACAACAAAGCATGGCTTTGGAGCTTGTTCATAGAGACGCTTTAACCTCGGTGCAGCCTGACGGGTTACCGGTCCGGTAACGAGCAGGACATCGGCATGTCGTATACTACCGACCAACAACACTCCCAGACGTTCCGCATCGAACTTGGGCGTCAAGACGTTAAGGATCTCGATGTCACAGTTGTTACAGGCCCCTGTGTTCAAGTGAAAAACCCACGGTGACTTAGTAAGAGCCTTCAGTTTGAGCTTCATCCTACGCTCCTATCAACGCCAGTATTATTGCGAGGGTCGCCACTCCGGTTACCAACCCCCAGAAGAACCTCATCGCCTGATCGATCCGCAGACGAGGATTTGTGTTTCTAATGAGGACGATCACTACGAGCAGGACTACATACTTCAGTATACCCAGGAGGACCGACCAAAAGGAACCCTGACCAAACCCTCCCCAAAACACAAGGACAAGAAACACCGGTAAGACAAAAAGCATCATTGCCCGGGTCAGTTTGAACATAGCAAGAGCCGGTCCAGAATACTCTATATACGGCCCGGACATTATCTCGGTCTCAGCCTCCGGGATATCGAAGGGTACCAGCGTCAGTTTGGCCTGCATACAGACGATTGCCACAAGAAAGGCTATTATACCAGACCAGGAGCCGATGACCACTCCATCCTCCGCCTGAAACCTGATCATCTCCCCCAGGCGGATCGTATCCGTCTTAATTATCGGAACGATCAGTGCCAGAACGAACGGTAACTCATACCCAAGGACCAGCTTCATCTCCCTGGAGGCTCCCATAGAGGCAAGGGGATTTCCAGAGGCAGCCCCTCCCATGACTACGGCCATAGCAGGCATCATCAACAGATATACCACAACTATCAGATCGCCAAGAAAGCTCTTGTGAGGATTGATCAACATAACCCAGAGGAGCGTTGAGACCAAAGTGATAGCGGAGATAGACAGAAGGGGCGGTGTGATGAAGTGAAACCTGGAAGTCCCTTGCGGTATGATTGTCTCTTTACCCAGGAGTTTCACGAAGTCAGCAAAGTTCTGCCACCATGGAGGGCCGACCCGCCACTGCACACGGGCAGTCACTTTTCTGTCTATCCAGCTCACAAGCAGCCCTACCACCGCCGTGAATAGGAATCCTGGGAATATGACGAAATAGAATACAGACTTTAACATACCGTTCTCCCCTTCTCTTCCCCTGCGGTAAGATTACGGAAAACGACATCCCGTCGGATCACGGCTAAGCATCCTGTTCACCTGGCAATCCATTATTTCCATGGAAGGGAACGGACAGCCAGCTTATCCCCTATTAGAAATATATTCTCTTCTCTGGATTCATCGATTTCTGTATACTGCACTGCCTTCTCAGGGCAGCTTTTCACGCAGTCCGGTCCTACGCCGTTAACCCTGCCCAGACAGTAGTCACATCGCGACAGCGTATAAGGAACTGTCTCAGGATAAATGGTTCCGAAAGGACAGGCATAGACACAGGACTTGCAACCGATACACCTCATATTATATCTCTTAAGGACCCCATCCTCCTGCTTTTCCAGTGCCTCTTGCGGACATGATGTGACACAAGGGGCCTGTTCACACCGACGACAGATAAGGAAGAAGGCAGCCAATTCTCTCAAAGAGGTTATGCCGATGTTATGAGGGTGGTAGAGGTAGCTGCATTCCACGTGACACTCCCTGCATCGGTTGCATAACTCCAAATCGATGAACAGTCGCTTCTCCATGCGGAAAGTCTCCTCCTATGTCTGTCCTTAATATTCGGATAGCGAAGCCTTCGCCGAGACCGTCCTCGGCTCACTTCAGGAGTTAATGCTTTAGTATTTCATCTTGGGTAAGAGGTGCCTCAGAGCCTGTAGATCGGGGGGATGAAAGCCTAAAGGCTGTGAACTCCAGCTCGCTCTTCCTACGGTCGGTCAGAGGGGCGGAAGGGCGGCTGCTCCGTTCGCCGGAGGGTTTTAACGGCTCAGGCCTAAGGCCCATCATCCTATGTAATTACACTAAGCCCAGATATCGGGTAGCTCTTTGACCTGACTATAGGTAAACACAGGCCCGTCCTTGCAGACAAAGAGTCCTCCGATCATACAATGTCGGCACTGGCCTATGCCGCAGTACATCTTCCTCTCCATTGAGAGATAAATATCTTCCGGACGATAACCAAGATCCAGGAGCTTAAAAGTGGCAAATTTCATCATGACCGGTGGTCCACAAACCACAGCCACACTGTTCTTTATATCGATCTCAAATTTGTCTAAGAGGGTTGTCACCACCCCTTCGTGCTCCTTCCACGTCTCATCGGCCCTGTCCACAGAACACAGGACCTCTATCTTCTCCCTCCATTGAGGGATCAATCCTTTGTATACGATATCTGCCGGTGTCTTTGCTCCGTAGCAGAGGACGACCCTTTTATATTTTGAGAGATCATGGAGTAAAGTGAAGAGCAGCGACCGTAAAGGGGCAAACCCCACACCACCACCCAGGACAAGTACCTCTTTGTTATAAAACTCTTCCAGTGGGTACCCTCGGCCGTATGGCCCCCGTATACCAACCCTATCTCCCTCTCTCATCTGGTGTAACCTGTGGGTTACATGACCAACATCCATCACCGTTATCTCCACCTTCTCGGTCTGAAAAGGAGATGAAGAGGGGGTAAAAGGAGCTTCACCTACGCCCGGCACAGTGAGTTCAATGAACTGTCCTGTGGAAAACTTTAAACCATTCTCAGGTCTTAGGACAAAGGTTTTTATGGTCGGGGTCTCGGGGATAACCTCTTCGATTATGCTCTCCTGCGGTAGATAAGGATTTACCATATTCGTCAGCCTTTCAATAGATTACAACCTTATATTCGCCCAGATCCTGTCTTTCTTGCTCACCATTAACCCGCAAGTTCTTGCAGCACCTCCCGCATATCTATCTTCCCCTGACAGGCCTCGATACATCTCCCGCAACCAGTACAGCCCAACAAACCAAAATTTTCCTTCATATATAGAAATTTACACAGATATCTATTTCTAAACCTTTCCCACAGGTGGGGACGCGGGTTGAGTCCACCTGCCACACGGGCATAACCGGTGTGAACACAAGAATCCCAGCTTCTCACCTTAACAAAGCCTTCGGCCCCGCTTACATCATCCAGCAGATAGCAATGACAGGTGGGGCAGATATTGTTGCAGGCAGTGCACTCAACACAGCTCTCTGAATGCTTTACCCATAGCTCCGAGCTATAGCTATCCTTCACTATCTCCTGATAAGACCGTTTTTGAGCCACAGACTCGTTTATTCGGTCAACCCTTCTAAGTATATCCCCCCTATCTCTGTCCCGCCTGGCGATCTCCTCGGCGGTGGCCTCCCGAAATAGGGATCTGTGTGAATCAACCAACTCTGCTCCTCGCTCTGAACCCACCGCAACCACAAACCCACCATCGACCTTGCTCAAGTTGAGATCAAACCCGCTTTCTGGATAAGGAGCCCTCCCCACCAGCGTACAAAAACAGGTCTCCTGGGGCTCTGAACAGTCGCTGCTGATTAAAACGATCCGCTGTCTCCTCTCCTGGTACACCGGATCAGGGAGGTCAGTTTCCTTCAGCGCCCTGTCCAGGATCTCCAGAGATGAAATATCACAGGCTTTCACGCCTACAATAATCGTCTGCTTTCGGCCCTCTCTGTCTGAAGGCCCCACTACTTCCTCTCTTGGAGAAAAGATAAAGGATTTCAGCGGCTGAACCGCCCTCACCGGATTATAAACTATGTCACCTATATCCTTCCGTATAAGCTGCCGGTAGAAGAATCTCCCCCCTTCTCCCCCCAATGCATAAACGGAAGCCTCGCCAACCAATCTACCCAAAAAATCCCCCCACTCCGCCGAACCCACCCAGAAGCATCTATCCTTATCCATAATTTGTGAAACCTTTCACAAATTTCTTTAAAAATGAAAACCTAACGGGTTAGAAAGTAGCTCAGGCTTTGCAGTTCCGTGGCCATATCTACGTCTCGAAGTTTAACATTTTTTGGAGCTTTTAGTTTACGCGGAGCAAAATTGAGTATCGCTTTCACTCCTGCGTTGATGAGCTGCTCTGCCACCTCTTCGGCGGCATGCTGTGGAACGGCTATGATCCCGATCTTTATTCGTCTCCCTTTGATCACCTCGTTCATCTCGGTCGTGCTGAGGATCTCTGTCTTGCCCCACTTTTTTCCGACCTTAGAGGGATCGTTGTCAAAAACTGCCACGATTTCAAACCCCTGTCCTTTAAAGCCGGGGTAGGTGAAAAGAGCCGCTCCAAGGTTACCCGCACCAACTAAGGCAATTTTCCATTTCCTGTTCAGGCCCAGAATCGTTTCCAAGGCCTGAATCAGTTTCTTGAGGTCATATCCCGCTCCAGCCGATCCAAACTGGCCGAAATAAGAGAGGTCCCGGCGCACTTGGGCCGACTTGATACCCAGATGATCGGCTATCCGTGCAGATGTCACTAAATTTATGTCCTCCTCCGCCAGCTCCCTGAGGTAGCGGAGGTAAAGGGAAAGCCGAGCGACTGTTTTCTCTGGAATCCTTTTTTTCATCATGCTTCAAACCCCTACTACGAGTATTCAGTGGCATTCAGTCAAAATTGGAAAACAAATATAACACATTCTTGGTGATTTCGCAAGTGAAATTTGGCAGTTTTTTAAAAATTTTTTGTCGCCTTTACCCTCGGCCTCTTTTGGAGTTTTTTGTCAATCTGCCTGCAAATGTGATCAAGCCCCCAAGTACAGCGCCTATGACTGGAGCGTGTTCTACTGGATTAGATGTGACTTCCGAAAAAAGCAATATTGCAAGAGGAACGGCAACAATAGCCCCTATGATAGCACCGCTGGCAACGATCTCCACAACCTTCGCAGTATCCTTTTTTATTAAAAAGTGTGAATTCGAGTCCGCCATCTTTTTCACCTCATGGTAATGAATAACAGAACGGCCAGTCCAATCAGACACCAGGAGAGATAGGTTGGGAGTATGCCGGAGTGGATATAGCGCAAGGCTTCTACGAAGTAGAAGACCACCCCTTTACCTAAGTTGTAAATGTCGAACGCCCTCCTTTCAGCTTTATTATAGATAGACCTGAGAGGGCCAAGATCTCTGATCGTTTGGTAGAAGTCTATTCCAGAGACGCGCATCTGAGACTCTACCAGTTCCCCGCCCACATAAGGGACATCTTCTCTGGCCATTCCGGTTGGGTTAGATACTGGTTTAGAATCCATATCATAACCTCCATTGGATCCGGCTATTATAGGCCGCCGTGCCTTCAAAGCAGAGAAAAGTCTACCCAGTCCATAGATCGTTGTCCCGATTACTATCCCTACAATTATGAGCACGGTGGCCGTGCCTGCTCTCCACAAGCCAAAGAAGGATACACCGGGCACAGCCGGCATGATGAAGAGCTTTAAAGGAAAGAGAAAGGCGAATACACCGAAGACGACGCAGAGTCCAGCCAATGCCATACTCGGAAGCCACATCGTGGCTGGGACCTCTTTTATTGCGCGCCGACCACCATCCGTCATCCCCAAAAATGTGGCGTGGATAAGCTTCATGAACGATGCCAGGGTAAGGGCTGATCCGAACATGGCAGCGGCCAACCACAGGAACCACAACCTGTCACCATGCCCACCTAATTCGATTATCCCTTGATAGATCATCCACTTGGAGACGAATCCGTTAAGGGGAGGAACGCCTGAGATAGATAAAGCCGCAATTAAGCTGGCAATGAAGGTGAACGGCATGGCCTTTGCCAGACCGCCAAGATCATCCAGTTCAGAGGTCCTCGCCCTGTATTCAACCGCTCCACCGGTGAGAAACAGACAACATTTGTATATTGCATTGTTCAGCATATGGAACAATCCGCCTGCCACAGCGACAGGAATCCCTGTGCCAATGCCCAAGACCATGTACCCCACCTGAGAGACAGCATGGTATCCAAGAAGCCTTTTGAGATTATGCTGGATCAGGGCCATCATTACGGCCAAAACGATAGTGGCAGCACCAATCGCCATCAGCACAACAGCCATGAGCTTATTTAAGACGAAGAAATCCATAGAGATACGTACCAGAAGATAGATCCCCAATAATTTGTCCAGGGATGCCGGGAGGAAGGCTGTGACAGGCAAGGGTGCCCTTTCAGCCATGTCCGGAATCCATGTATGGAGGGGCATTGCACCAGCCTTGGCAAATGCTCCGGCGGCCAGAGAGAGGAACGCAATTGTTGATAACGCTCCGCCGATAGGAAGGTTTATCTCATCCATTCTGAAGGTCCCGGTTAACAGCCAAAGGATTGCAACTCCAAGAACCATGAGAGCATCAGCCCCGCCGACAATAATAAGGGTCTTGGTGGCCGCCTGACTGGCATCCGGTCCGCCGAGGCCGATAAGTAGGTACAAGGTCAACCCGAGAAATCCCCAAAAGGTAAGGAGAAGGACTAAATTGGTCGAAAGCAACACCCCGTATGATGCTGCAATGGTCCATAGTAGATAGGCATAATACTCCCGAAGCCTGCCCTTATCGGCCATAAACCTCAATGAATATATGGTGATCAGAAGGCCGAAGGTCCCAGCGGCCAGAAGGATAAAACCACTGAGGTCGTCAACCTTTAGAAGGGCAGATCCCCCTTCTGGCCAGAGCAGAGGTCTCTTCAAAAACAGGTATATGCCTAACCCCAGAGAGGCTGCCGTTCCGACCAAGACAATGGCCCCTCTCGTTGCCTTCAGCCTTTCAGCCAATATCAAGCAGCAGAAACCCAACAGCGCCGGCAACGCGATAGACAAGAGAAGATAGAAACCCATCTTATACACCTCCTTAAGTTATCCAGCCCGTCTTTATGTTGATTCGTTCCATACTGCGCCTCATAGCCAACCCATGGCTCTCTGGTTCATCCTGCCCAGGCTCAAATCCATTCCCAAGAGTTCTATCGAAACTTCACCTCAAACCGACAAGGTTTACTTCAAATTGCAAAGCACAAAGGTTCTTACCGTCCTTATCCTTCCTTTTCTTTGCTTGCCCAAAGAATAAGGAGGCGAAAAGAAAAGACAGCCCGAAGCCTTCGCCCCAACCGTCATCGACTCACTCCGCTGCCCTTCCGCAAACTCGCCCTCGCTTCGCTCAGGCTCAGACAGAGCGGAAGGGCGGCCGCTCCGTTCGCCGGACGGTTCTGAGGCTCAGGCTTAAGGGCACTGTCCCATACATCACCCCCACCGCTTAGAACATATCGGTCGACAGTTTATCCATTCCCGTACGCACCTTCTGGATTCGGTGGGGAGGGGCATGCGCTTTTCGTCAGCGTTCAGGTCCAACCCGGGTGCTCATACCACCGGTGGGTGGGCATTGGGCCCGAAGGGCCCGCGAAGGGGAGTGGGGGAGGGGCGGACTCAACTCTCCTGATCCTAAGATCAACCTGGTGCCCCTTCGCCTACGAAAAGCGCGATTCTTTTGGTACTTTTCTTCTAAAGAAAAGTACCAAATACTTTGTTTACCCAAAGAAAAGGAAGGGCTTCAAAAACTTGACACAAATTTTAAGATCTCGCC
>DTYK01000130.1 GCA_012961925.1 Candidatus Latescibacterota bacterium | reverse complement strand
TGCACTTTTCAGGGGGTGCAAATTCCTTATAGGCCTTGAATAACGAGAAAAGCTCGCGCTCGATGGCAATCAGTTCGGTATTGTGATAGAAGAGGCTTGCGGGATTAGGCCCTTCTTGCAAAAGTCGTTGAATAAGTAGCTTTAAAAGGGTCGTTTTCCCCAACCTGTCGAGGGCCTCGAAGGGTCATCATCCCGGAATTGGCTAATTCGATGAACAATATAAGAACATTTTTGTGCAATGTCGGTCTGAGGCCGAAGACCTCGCTAAAAAATGTGAACCCGTCCCCAATTTCCTTTAACCCTCATCCTCATCGGTATTGATGGGCAATCTAACTGTGAAGGTGCTGCCCCTTCCCACTTTACTCTCGACCGAGATGTCACCGCCATGGCCCTGAACGATCCCATGGGTAATAGAGAGCCCAAGACCTGTCCCATTCCCCTCCTGTTTAGTTGTGAAGAAGGGGTCAAATATCTTATTAAGGTTTTCGGGGGGTATACCACACCCTGTATCCGAGAACTCTATCTCTAACCAGGAACCCCTTGTCCTGGCGGTTATGGTCAGTTTGCCACCGCCCTGCATAGCATCTCTGGCGTTAGCAATGAGGTTATGAAAGACCTGTTCAAGTTGACCTTTGTCACCGGCCACTTTAGGCAGGCCTGGGGAGAGATAGGTGGCGACCCTTATGTTCTCAAAGCTCATCTGGTGGGCAACCAGTTCAAGGGTCTCCTGTATGAGCTCGGCGACATCCACCGGGGCCCTCTTAGGTTCTGTTCGACGGGAAAACAACAGCAGACGATTCATAATGCTCACTATTCGTTCCACCTGTTTCAGCATGACATCGAGGACCTTTGCCGTTTTTGGATCATGATCGGTTTTCTTCGATAGAAGTTGAATACGCCCTGAAATGATGTTTAATGGATTAAGAACCTCATGAGCCATATCAGCCGCCAGCTTACCGATGGAGGCAAGTCTGTCAGCCCTCATCACCTGTTGCTGTAATCTATCCTTCTCCACAAGATCACGGACGTTCTTTATGGCGACAGCCGCCTGATCGGCCAGAACGGAAAGGGCTTCGATTTCCGGTTTTACGAAGCCTGCCGGCGAAGTACTACCCACGATCAGGACCCCCAACAGAGATTGGCCTGTCTGAAGGGGAAACCCTATCACCGATCTGATCCCTTTCTCCATATCATCAGGGCGGAGGGTTAAGGCACTTTTATCACCAACCTTCACCATGACCGGCTTTCTATTCCTGATCACGCTCTTAGTGACCCCATCTTCTCTGGCTTCCTCTGCTTTAAAAGCCATGCTTTCGTCGGAGGCACCGACCACGGTACCGACAACTTCCTGCTGTCTGTTGAGAAGCAGGATGACACTGCGCTGTCCTTCGGTGATCTGGACAGCACTATCGGCGATCATCTGGAGTACCCTGTCAAGGTCGAAAGTGGAATTTATGGTAAGGGACGTACGGTGGAGCGCGGTAAGCATCTCCAGTCGCCTGTTAAGTTCCCTTTCCATCTGTTTCAGGGCAGATATATCCTTCATATAACTGACGGCCCCAATCACCTTCCCATCATCATCTCTCAGCTCAGATGCAGAGAGCAGAACCGGAACTATCCTTCCGTCTTTTGTCTTCACTAAGGTCTCATAGTTAACCACCTTGCCGTTGTTCTCATGCATCATCCCCATTACGGATTTTGTTACCTCCTCACCGTCGGCATAGAACTCACTCACATTTCTTCCTTCCGTCTCTTCTGCGCTGAAGCCCAAAAGGGTCTGAGCCCCAGGGTTGAAATGGACGACCTTTCCATCTTTGTCAGTAGAGATGATGGCATCGGGAGAGCTCTCAAGGAGTCTCTGAAGGTAATCCTTGGCCTCCCTTATCTCCTGTTCCAATCTCCTCTGCTCCACGGCCATCCGATACCTTTCAACGGTCTTGTTTATGCTTATCGGTAGGGTGAGGAGATAGTCCATGGACTTAACTACATAATCATACGCCCCCTTCTTCATCGCCTCCACGGCAAGCCTTTCATCGCCCTGGCCGGTTATCATCACCACGGGTATAGAATAGCCCTCTTTAGTGATCCTATCCAGCACCTCCAGACCGTTTAATTTGGGAAGACTGTAGTCAAGCAAGATGAGGTCATACCCGTCATCGGCCAGCTTTTGAAGGCACATCTCTCCAGAGGTGGCCACGTCGAACCGCCACTTGGGATTGTGGTCTCTCAATATCCTTATGGTTAGTTCAATATGATCAAAGTTATCTTCGACAAGTAGAATCTTCAAGGACTTGCTATTCATGACTCACACCTCTACGGGTTAATGCAGGATAACCTTCCATCCCATTCAAACACCAGTGGCCGTCGGTAGAGATAACCGTAAGGTGGGGGAGTGAAACATATCGCATAGCTGAGCCGTAAGGCCATCCGGCGAACGCAGCGACCGTTTTTGCTCTACAGCACATCCTTTTCATCCAGCGCTGGATCGGCGATGTAGAGCATGGGTTCTTCCTCGAGATTTATGAGCCTCTTCTCGGACACCCTCTTCCCCTGAGCATCGACCAGGACCTTGATTGTCGGGCGTGTCGGATGTAGCTTGCTCACCTCCACCACCCTGCCGATCTCCCCTGTATTCAACCTCACCAGACTCTCTAAGGGGAAGACCGAAAGCACCTGGATCAATGCCTTAACCAATCTGGGCGAGAATTGCTTATTACGCATAGACATTATCTGCTGAAGTGCTCTATACGGTGGAAGTCCCTTTCCATGGATAAGGTCCTCGTAAGCATCAGAAATCCCGATGATCTTGGCGAACTCATCGATCTCCTGTCCCTTTAAACCATTAGGATATCCACTTCCGTCCTCCCTCTCATGTTCCTGCAACACGGACTTGGTCATCCATGGAAACTTCTCCTCCCACTCCGACAGGACCTCATAGCCCAAAATGGGGTGTTTCCTGACGGCTTCGATCTCCTGGTCGGAGAGCTTCTCTTTTCCGATTAGCTCGGGAGGCATTCTGATCCATCCGATATCATGAAGAAGCGAGGCCTGACCAAGGGAGATGAGCTCCTCATCATCGTAGTTAAGTTCCATGCCAATCCTGATGGGCAGTACTGTCAGGTCGGCCATATGGGCAGCTAAGCTTTCAATGTAAGAGGTGCCTGAGTCCCCTTCGGCCTTTCCACGTATCATCCTCCTGAGAAGGGAATTCCCCTCCCGGGATGCGGCCGTCAGCCTTTTGGCCTGAGGAGCGAGTGCAGTAAGATCGAAAGGCTGCTCATCTGCTGCCGCCTGAAGGATCTCCTTCACCCGGTTTCTGGCTTCAGCCAGGATTCCCTCCATATCGAGCAGATCAGCCACCCGGTCCTTCTTTTCATCCCCGGCAGGTTTGGCCAGCGGGGGGGCTGCAGATCGGGCTTTGGCCGGTTGAAGGGGAGAAACAGGCTGTTGCTCAACTTCTTCTTTCTTCTTCTCCTCTTCCTCTATCTTCTGTTTTTCCCTGGAAGACCTGACTAAATCGCGCGCTCTTACCACTACGATCACAGCTCCTTTTCGCTTGAGATCAACTCTCTTATAAGACGTACGTCAACTTCCTTCAGCCCCCGGCTAAATCCTATAAGCAGGCTGACATCACAGATGTTGTTGATCCTCCGTGGTGTCCCTTCCGTATGTTCGTGGATCAGTGCCATCGCCTCCTCGGAGAATATGGGCTCGGTCCGACCAGCGACTGCCAGACGGTGTAAGATAAGCCCCTTGGTATCGTCCGGGCTCAGGGCTCCCAGATGGCACTTTATCGCGATCCTCTGATCAAATTGGGGAATCGCCTTCACCATAGCCCTCAGCTCAACCTGACCGACGAGGACAAGCGTCAGCAGAAATCTGTCGTTCAACTGAAAATTCAACAGCAGACGAAGCTCTTCAAATATCACCTTACTCTGGATCAACTGTGCCTCGTCGATCAAAATGATCGTTATCTTCTCGGCCTGGGCATTCCTAAAGAGGACCTCTTCGATATGGCGCAGGATCTCAGCTTTGGCGGTCGGCCTCTGATCAAAACCCAACTGGTATAAGACCTCTTGCAGAAATTCCTCCTCTGAAAGAAGAGGGTTTGCAACCAGTCCAACGTCAAACCTATCAGGTTCGAGCTTGCTGATCAGGGCCCGGCTCAACAATGTCTTTCCACACCCATAGTCGCCGGTCAGCATGACCGCCCCTTTGTTCTCCCTGACCGCATACTCTAAGTTCAGCAGAGCCTCTCTGTGCTGCCTTGAATAATAGAGGAACTTAGGGTCAGGGGTATTTTCAAAAGGCTTCTCCTTGAGGCCCCAATATTCTTCGTACACCGTATCTCCCTGAAGTGTCTCCAGGCCCAAACTCCGGTTCGGCAAAGAGACCTGCCTGGATCAGAATCCATGAGATACCAGAGAGGAGGTCCTGGCATTCCATCAAGAAGTTTCATCACATATATAACAAAAACCTGCGGTATTTGTCAAGTTTTTTTCTTAGAAAATATCGCTAAATTGAAGTGCGATCCCTTACCCGGCTGGCGGTCGAGGCTCATTGGGTTGGACAACCTCTTCAAACTCCCGTCCTATCTTAATATACTGTTTCTTGACAAAGATCATGAAATAGCCTATGAGAAAGAATATGATCCCCGCCTGGAGAAGGATCAGAACGGCGTCTGCACCCGTAGAGCCCTTCAGGACCAGGGCGGAGAAGCCCAGACAGACTGCAGCCAGATATATGATAAGCACGGATATCCTGCTTCCCAGACCGATGTCTACCAACCGGTGGTGGAAATGGTCCCTGCCGGTGAAACTGAGCCACTGATTCAGGCTCTTCACCTGTCCGCTGACGACCCGTACAATGGTTGTGAAGGTCATGTCGAAGATGGGCACACCTAAGATGAGCACGGGTATGGCGATGTTCACCAGACGGTCCTGTGCCCAGTCCCCCATAACCGCAATGCTTGCCAGGCTAAACCCGAGAAAGGTACTCCCCGCGTCCCCGAGGAATATTGATGCAGACTCCCGAGCCCTAAAATTGTATGGCAAGAAACCCAGACAGCTTCCCAGGAGGGCAACCGAGAGAAACATCATAAACGGCTGTCCTGTCTGTAGAGCCACAACCGTAAAGAAAAGGCCATTTATGGCGGCAAGGCCGGTTGCCAGGCCGTCCATCCCATCCAGAAAGTTCATGGCATTTGTGATTCCAATCACCCAGAGCGCGGTCATCATCCATCTGCCGATCAGACCCAATAGACCGTCCGGGAGAAAGGTGAGCACCACATTGTATCTGATCAATATGCCCACAGCAACCAATTGAACCAGCAGCTTCAGCTTTGCCGGCAGGGGGTGGATGTCATCGATCAGGCCAAGAAGAAATATCAAAGTAGAACCAAGGGCTACTCCTTTCAGCTCATATGAAAAGGAGAAGTTAAATAAAATCACCAACGCAAAAGCACCGTAGACGGCTACGCCGCCGAAAAGAGGCGTTGACGTAGCATGGATCTTCCGTCCCTGGGGCCTGTCAAGGATCCCGAAAAGTCGTGCTAATCGCCTGGCCACCGGTGTCGCCAGATATGTCAGGGCGAATGAAAACAGCAGCAGATAGGCCCACCTCATTCCCTGAGCGAAGAAGAAGTGTCTCGTCTGCGGCAGGAACAGGAACAAGGCCATAACCAGGACAGAAATCTTGATAAGTTTCGATTCGGAGACCGTCATTGGACCCCCTTTATCGTCCGAATTATCTGTTCTACCTCTTCATCGGTAAGGAGTGGATATATCGGCAGTGAAACCGTCCTCTCAAAGACCTCCTCTGTCCCGGGAAATTCAGTGGAGGGCATGTTCAGATAGTGATGTAGTGGGCGGAAAACCGGCCGTTGGGCCATGATTCCTGCCCCTTGTAGGGTGGTGATCATCCTCTCAGAGTTTCTGCTGCCCACCACATAGCGGAAAAAGATGTGGTCCCGATCAGGGGGAGTCTCAGGGAGTTTGAGCCCTGTAGTCTTCAGACCATCTGAATAGGCCTTTGCGATCTGCCTTCTCCGTGAGATGAAGGACCCCAATCTCTCCAACTGAACGATACCCATGGCCGCCCCTATGTCCGTCATCTTGAAGTTAAGCCGTAGCTTGAGGTTGGGTTTCCTGTCGTAGTCCCGTAGATCCCTCACGATATCCGCAATCTCCGCACAGTTGGTGGCAACCATACCACCTTCGCCCGTTGTCATCATCTTGGTCGCATAGAAGGAGAAGACCGCCACCCTCCCAAAGCTACCGGTCCATCCCCCCTTGTACCTTGCCCCTATGGACATAGCACAATCCTCCACCACAGGGATGCCGAGCCTTAAAATCTCATCTAAGGGTCCAGGAAGCCCGAACATATGTGGGAGGATGACCACTTTCGTCCGGGGCGTAACCTTCTTCTCGATATCATCGGGGTTGAGGTTAAAGGTATCGGGATCCACGTCTGCTAAGAGCGGTGTTGCCCCGGTTCGGACCGCCGCATGGAATGGAGCGGAACAGACATAACTGGGCATTACCACCTCATCGCCTGCACCCACCCCGAGGGCCATGAGGGTCAGAAACAATGCGCTGGTCCCTGAACTTGTCGCAACTGCATGCCGGAGGCCTATATATCGGGCCACCTTCCTTTCAAACTCGGCAACCACCTCCCCTTGCGCTATATGGCCGGACCTGATCACCTGCGATACAGCACAGATCTCCGCCTCGGAGAGCGTGGGTCTGGAATGCGGAATCACCGATGATCTCCGATCAGATCAGCATAAAGAGGCGCGATGGGCAGAAGGCCTCTGCATATTTGACCCTGCCCTGAATACCCCTGAAGTTGGCCGTGGATTGGGCCAGTTCCATGACGGTCATGTCACCGATATTTGTCTTTGTCACCTGGGAGTGATGGATCTTAAGAAGTTGAATCTTTCGCTCCAGGGTCTCCTCTATGTCCACATAGACGCTGGGACTGAAGTTCTGGGTCGTTGGACCCTCGTAGAAAAGGAAATTCCTGATATACCTGGTGGCTGTTATTGTGGCGTTCGAGAGGATCCTGTGGTCCTGATGGGTGTCATCGGGATAATGGACGAAGATGAAATCAGGCTTCACCTGATGGATCACCCTCTCGATGTTGGCAATAAGATCTTGACTCATGGGTATCTGGGTATCCTTGTATCCACCCCAGAAGACGCGTCTGGCGCCAATCTCCCTGGCCGACTCCTCCTGCTCTTTCATCCTGATGCTCGGATCACCACCGAAGTCCCCACCAGTAGCTACGTAGAGATAGATGGGATGGTTCTGTCTATTTAACTTTAGAAGCGTCCCACCACAGCCGTACTCGATGTCATCGGGATGAGAACCTATAGCAAGGATATTCATCCACCCCCCTTTCTGCCTTTTCTGATGATCTCCAGGCTCTCTGGCCCACAGTTGAAGAGCAGATCAACCACCGACATATTCGGCTGAAAATCACCGAAGAGCTGGGGATAGACAGGGTGGATGTATTCCTGGAACTCCACCCTGAGTCCGGCCCTCTCAAAGGCTGAAAGATCCATATAATCCCTTCCACCGGCGCCGGCTAAATACATGTCGGCCCCGACTTCCCGGCAGATATCTATGAGCCTCTGGTTAGGCTCTTCTGAAAGGGCCATCTTCGACGCCATCCGTATCTGTGTAGAGATGCCGAGGGTATCTCTCAGATAATCGATAATACAGACGTTCAGATCGACCAACCTGATCCAGTCTCTGGCGAAGATCTCCTCGAAAAACGGGCGGTGATCGCCAAAGTAGCCGGTCTTTAAATAGTTGGTTCGCAGTGCCTGAAGGTGTTTGTGCCCCCACTTGACCTGATTGTTGATCTCCACCTCTTTGACCTTCTGCGGAAACCTATATTTAACCGGAACCGTCAACCATTGCCACCCCTGAGAGGTCTTGATCCTGTTCCGGTTCTGCCACTCGTTCTTCTTGAACTGGACATTATCAAGGAGAACAAATACGTCCGCCCGGTCCATCTTGTCAAAGTATCCGAGCCAGGGCAGGTATTGCGGTTGATGAACGGCAACTATCATATCTTTCGATGAGCCTCCGACGGATTTGGAGCCCGGAGAAAGGTCATAATACATTTCCGGTCAAGGATTTTAACCACCTTTAATGAGTTCGCAGATCAGAGCTGCACCATCTCCGGGCTTGCCCACTGAAAGCTTGAAGCACTCCGAGTTCTCCACGAGGTTGATGAGCGGATCAACAACCGCCTTACCGAAGAAATCGAAGTTCAAGAGGTTCTCTGCCAGCCCCAACACAGCCTTTGCCTTTGATAGCCTGGTCAGCCTTGTCTCACGAAAATGATCGTGTTCGGGAAAGATTATGTATTTAACAGAGCTGGCCTCCCCCAGGCCACCAGGACCGACTTCAAGAGGGTCGACGTACCAGACCGGCCATACCTCACCGTTGGCCGTCCAGTCTGTGGCGGTGGCATGTGCCCTCAGGTTGGGGAAGAACTCCAGGCCGTCCCCTTCAAAACAGAGGCTCTTGGGGAAGGGCAGTACCTTGAGGGATACTGGATCAATTATGGCAAAATCATCGCAGAGGTATTGAAATCCTCGTTCGAGAAGTGCCGCCACCAGGGTTGTCTTCCCCTTCCCCGGTCCGGCCGGGAGGATCAGGCCCTTACCATATCTGGCAACAACCCCCGCATGGATGAGGTAATGATCAAACAGCTTCCTCATCACTGAACCCTCAATATCCCTTTCCAACTTCGACAGAAGCTCCCCATAGTTCGCTGTCTTGAAGGATATGCGATCTCCTTTAAGGATATAATTACATCGTGAGGATGACCTTCCCCTTCTGTCAACGATCACGGAATATACGAGCTGGGCCTTATCCTGACGTGGCACTCCGAGGCGACGGAAGACCTCATCAAACTGTGCCATGAACTTTGGTGAGTTTGACCGGACGGCTATAGGGAGTCCGACCACGTTGTAGGTCTTTTGCCAGCGGCAGACTATTCTTTGAACTATCTCCTTATCTTCGTTGTACAAAGACTCCACCTCTGACCACCGCATGATACACCTATCATTGTCTGGCGGAGCTTCGCCTCAGACCCACGAGGCTCCACTATATACAGTATCCGATGCCTTAGCATTTCATCCTGGGCAAGACAAATCGCTGAGTCCATTCGGGGATGAAAGTCTAAAGGCTGAATTACGGCTCGCCCTCCCTTCAAGTTCCCTTTTGCCTCTCAGGTTCTGCTGAAGTTGCAACCGATCCTTGAAGCAACCCGAGTTGCTGAAACCTCCCCACTGTCTCCTTCACGTCTCCTCTCACCTGGTCCGGTTCTGCTTCGAATCTTTCGAGGATATGGTCTGCGATCTGCTTCAGGCTGTGCCGACCGTCGCAAAGGTTCCATATCAGGAGAGCAGTCTTAGTGAGTGAATGCATCGAACCGGTCTTAGGATCAAATAGTATGCCCTCCCCCTCCAGTTCTCTGAACACCAGATCTCCTCTTTTGAGGGGCTTATCCGGGTGTTCAATTCCCATAGCGCTGATCTCCTCTCCTCCCTCGCTTTCATCGATCCATCTCCCTGTATAGGGATCGTACGTACACCTGGGCGACTTTGCGTAGAGGTTTCCGGTGGCTGTGTAGGCTATTGCACGGCAATCCCAGCAGGCGTATCTATATTCGCAGTCCCTGCATACCTCCACTTCGTCCAGGGTAATCCTCCAGAGTTTCTGAAGCTCTTCTCCGTTGACAATTGGCGAGAGCCTTCCCTGACGGTACTTTCCAACCACCAGGTTCCTGGCGAAGATACAGGGGATAACCTCCCCCTGGCTTGTTACGGTTATCTTACCCGGCCAACATCGGTTTTGGGAAAGATCGCCCACACAGAAGTCCGGACATCTTGTCGATGAATATCGCTCTGGCAACAAGGTCTTGTCCCTACCCCTCCCTGTCGGCCTGACAACATCGGTCCCGATCATCGGCGGTTCAACACCTAAATCTTCTACAAATCGGATCGTCCGATCGACATCTTCCTCGTTCTGTTTCAGCACAATTATGGCGACTCTGACAGGAACTTTATGTTTCAGCAATAACCTTATGCCCTGCACCGTCCTGTAGAAACTCCCGGTCTTTCGTGTGATCAGGTCGTGGGTCTTGGCCCTGTATGAATAGATTGAGGTGGCCACATGAGCCCCGGCTTCGGTAATCTGCCTTGCAGTCGTCCTGTTGAGGGTTGTTAAGTTACTGAATATCTCGATGAACTCATAGTTTTCGGTTCGGGCACACTCAACCAGCTCGAACAGGTCATCTCGTAATGTAGCCTCCCCTCCCGTGAACTGCAAGCGTCGGCACCCAAGGGCTGCACCTTCACGGATCAAGTCCTTCCACTCCCCGGTGGAAAGTCCGTCCGATTGTTGACGGTCTTCTGCCCCGGCATAACAATGGATACATCTGAGGTTACAGTACGACGTCAACTCTAGCCACATGAACTGAAGGCCAGCCGCAGACCCTTTCACCGGAAGGGTCTGATCGAGCTTCACAGGGGAGAACCTGAGAAGACCACCCTCTGACATCACCTGTAAAAACTGAAGGCATCTCTCCCCTTCCTCTGGCCTCAGTCCAAGCCTTGATATAATAGCCTCGGTCGTTAGACCCCGGATACCCAGCTTTAATATATCTTGTACAAGCCCCCGTACCTGATACACGCGGCCCGCCTTCATATCATAGAGGGCACAGTTCCTGGCCCCTTTGGCCAGAAAACAATCTTCCCGCAGGCGGATGTATCTCTCTTCGGCCGAACCCATCTGAGCATCTCCGGATAATGACAAAATATCGTCAGACCCTGCTCCTGGCAGAAACTGGGCGCCAGATGCTCTGGCACCGGATCCCTCCTATGCCTGTGATCCCTTCAGATCATCTGCTCAAGACTTAATTCAGGGCGCACAGGGATCAGGCAGACATGGCAGATCAGGCCGACATGGCAGATCAGGCCGACATGGCACAGGGTTGCAGGGCCACGGCCTGCACGGCGTAGGCCTACAGGGCCTAGGCCTACAGGGCTTAGGCCAACAGGGTTGCCAAGGGACGCAAGACCCGGGCCTGCTGGGCCAATCAGGCCTGCATATATCCTTCTGCCCGTAAGCAGGAGGGCCTAACAGGGTCTCCACAACCGGCTTTACATAGCGCTCCTTGAGCCCCTCTTTACTATGAGTCCTTGATGAACCGGATCTCTTCCCGTCGCTATCGGACATCATCCACCCCCATTGCTGGCTTCGGCGTTGGATATCGCCGCAGGGTTCAGATCGCTATTAATCCCTCGCTGTGGAGGGCTGTAAGGAGCTCCAGGGTATCCCTGAGACAGGTCCCTTCAGGAACTTCAAATCTCCTGGTCACTGCCCGGGCGATCTGATAGGGCCGGTGATGACCATCACACATATTCCAGATCACTTCGGCCACCCTATTCAGCCGGTGGGTCGGATCCCCCCCGTCGGATGGAACCAGGAGAAGGCCATCATCTGTTGACCTCCAGGTAAGGCTCGGATTCCTCTTAGGATAGCTTCTCAACAACGTCTCCCCATCAACTTCATAACGGGGTCTTTCCCACCAGCTTAGGGCACGGCGTACACCGAAAAAACCTTTCAGAAGGAAAGCACCGACCGAGAGGAACAGACCTGCCTTGATGAACTCACGCCTTGAAGGCCATGCCCTCTCGAGCTCAACTGGTGATCCGGTCTCCCTGATCCCGCTTGCCATCCTCAAACACCCCCTCTCGAAAAAATTGGAGACGAGTCCATCTTTTCCATTACTCAGGCTAAAATGCCAACCGCCTGTCGAAGCTTCGCCCCAAACCGACAAGGCTTCGCTTAGAATCAGAAAATAGAAAATGCGAAAGTTCTTACAGTCCTCATCCTTCCTTTTTCTTGTGTCGCCGAACCTGTAGATCCCGGGATGAAAGCCTGAAGACCTAACTCCAACCCGCTATGGGAAAGCCTTCCTCCCTGACCAACGCATTTGAAGAAACCTCAGGGTCAGGTCTCGTGCCAGAACTCCCACATAGAAGAGACGAATGGGATAGAAGAGGACTCCGGTCATGTGTTGACCCCTTCCGACAAGCTGGGGCCTTATCTCTGCCCTGGGGAAGATGGTCTCCCACAGAAACCTGGCCCTTCCGGCCATCCCGGGGATGGAAAATAGGTAGAGAAGCTCGCTCAAACCGTCAGTGCCCAGATTGGCAAGGGCCAGGTCCAATAACCTCCTCTCCATGTAACCCTGATGCCGTGGTCTCAGGGCAGAGATGACCTCTGCTGGAACGGGGGCGCCCAGAACCTCTCTGACATAGCTAAGGCCATAGTATACCGCTCTCGACAGACCGAACTCCCGAGCCCTCTTCAGGAGGTGATCCCAGTCGAGAACCTCTTCATATGAGCGAACCGCCTCGGCGATATCCACCATCCATATCAGTCGCCAGAAGGAGTGCTTAAGGGCATGAAATGAGAGAAAGATGATCTGATCCCAGGGGGAGAGGATGAATACACGGCTACTGGCGACATCAATAGAGGTGGCCTCCTTCCATAT